>JAUYDN010000215.1 GCA_030691775.1 Dehalococcoidia bacterium | reverse complement strand
CCCACCCGAAATCCGGTCGTAATGGGACTCAGGGTGAGCCTTCTGTATGTACTTCGTCCGACGGTTAACTATTTGCCGTGCAGTTTGTCGTACTTCGCCAGCAGCTGTTCCCGGGTCTCTTTGCAAGCTTCGTCCGGCTTGCAGGAATCCACCGGGCAGACCTCGGCGCATTTGGATGAATCGTGGGCACCGACACACTCGGTGCATTTGTCCGGGTCAATCACATAGATTGAAGAACCCTCACTGATTGCCTGGTTCGGACATTCAGGTTCGCAGGCACCACAGCTGATGCATTCTTCCGTGATTTTGTACGCCATTTATTATCCCTCTCCTCTTAATTCTTCTTTGGGACGCAAGATTGTACTGGGTGAATTATTTCCTTGCCAATCGTTCTTTAAGTGCTTTCGCAACGTGGGTGGGCACCAGGCTATCGATTTCTCCGCCCAGGCTGACCACCTCTTTCAACAAGCTCGAAGACAGGAACTGGTACTGGAGGTTGCTCATCAGGCACACTAGCTCCAGTTCCGGGCGGAGTTTCTTGTTCATCAATGCCATTTCGAACTCGCGCTCAAAATCACTGGCCATGCGCAAGCCGCGCACAATCGTCCGCGCCTTCATCCTGACCGCGAAATCGACCACCAGCCCGGTAAACGGTATTACCTCAATATTCGAGATGTTTTTAGTGGCCTCTTTTACCAGTGTAACGCGCTCCTCCGTGCTGAAAAGCAATCGTTTGGCGACAGGGTTATCATAGACACCGATGTATACTTTCTGAAAAAGCCGCGCCGCACGTAACGCCACGTCCAGATGTCCGTTGGTGATGGGGTCGAAGGTACCCGCATAGACCGCAATCGTCATTAATTCTCCTTCCGGTACAGTGAAATGGTGCTATCACCGTGACGGTGCTCTTTGAACATGACCAGGGGTCCGTATTTCTTCTGCAAAGGGAAACGGGAGGAATGGGTCACCACGACCACCGTGTTATCGCCGACCAGTTTTGCCTGTGCCAGTTGTTCCACCAGTTCTCCGATTGTTCTGTCCGCGTAAGGCGGGTCTATCAATATAATGCTATATGTTTTTTCCAGGAAACCGAGAGCTTTCTGAACAGATGAACAATAACAATGCGCCCGGTCCGCCAGCTTCGTTTTTTCCAGGTTCTGTTTGATTATATCACAACACCTGCGCTCACGGTCAACAAAATCGACCCACCCCGCCCCACGGCTCAGTGCCTCGATACCCAGCGCCCCGCTCCCGGAAAACAGGTCGAGCACTAGCGACCAGTCGTCCGTGAGGTTTTCCAGCATGGAGAAAATAGCGCCGCGAACCAGGTCGGTAGCGGGCCGTAGACCGGTTTCCGGTACTTTTAGCAGTGTTCCCTTGGCTGTTCCTGTAATGACGCGCAACATTATGTTGATTATATTATGGAGAAGCATAAAGAAGGTGTCAAATGGAGCGATTAGCGAAGGTATCCTTACTTCTTCTGCGAATCATCAGTTATCCATAATCTGATTACTCTGTTACGTGTACTGTAGAGCGATAGAATACATTGTTACGCTTAATGTTATCGCTTAATGATTATGCTAAAATATGTACGTTTGGGACGGAATCCCATACATTAGAATAAGAGGAGGAGGTTCTTCAAAGGCAACCAATAATACGTTTTATGATTGTTGTGTCATTTCGATTATCTATTATTGAAAGGAGAGAAAAAAGTTTGTGAAAAAACTCTGGTGGTTATTCGCAATCGTTGGCATTATCCCGTTAGTTGCCGCCTCCTGTGCCGGCCCCGCCGCAAAGCTACCCGCTGACACAGTTGGTGCGGTCAAGACCACAACTCCACCAAAAATAGACGGGACGGTGGATAGTGCCTGGTCGAAAGCCAAACCCATCTCAATCAATGTCAGTGGCGGCGTCAACCTGAAAGGTGGCGCTACTACCGTGGAGTTGAGAGCCTTTTATACCAGTGACAGTGTCTATTTCCTGGCTCAATGGGCAGACGAAACGGAAACTACCCGAAGGTCTCCGTGGCAAAAACAGGCTGACGGCACATGGAAACAGCTTAAAGACCCCAACGATAAAGGTTCGGACAACAATCTGTACTACGAAGACAAATTGGCTTTTATCTGGAACGTCAATAATTCCATCTCCGGTTTCAATGAGCAAGGCTGTATGGTTACTTGCCACGCTGGCGAGACAGGCAAACCGTACGGAAACAAATATACTACAAATGCTGGCGAAGTTGGCGATATATGGCACTGGAAGTCGGTCCGCACCGGTCCGGTAGGACAGATTGACGACCAGTACCTGGATAGTACCCGTTACGATGCCAAGGCATCTCCGGAAGCCGGGCGCAAGAGCGACCCGAAGACCGGCGGTGGTTATGCCGATAATAAATCTGAAGATGGTAAACTTCCCAAGTGGGCTTTACCCAACAATAAACCTGCCCCGCCTTACTGGATTACCGATAGCGAGAAAGTTGCGTTCGATAGTAGCAAATACACTACCAACAATGAGGTACCGGGTATCGTTATTGCTCCGATTGCCGGAGACCGCGGTGACATTTCAGCGAAAAGTTCCTGGAAAGATGGCAAATATACTCTGGAATGGACTCGAAAGCTTAACACCGGTTCTCAATACGATGTCCAATACACCGACCTGAACAAAACGTATGCCTTCGGTGTGGCAGTGTTCGAAAATGCACAGGTTCGCCATGCCTTTCATGGTGGAGCTCTGAAACTCGTTTTTCTTAAATAGTCAGGTAAAACCTCAGGTGTCTCCTGGGGCTGGCAAGGAAACCTTGCCAGCACTACTCTTTTTGAACGACACCCAGCTTCTCCGCCAGCCGTTTCAAACTACCCTGCGGGTCAACAGTAATCGGGCGGCCGTGCCCGAAGAGCAGGATTTTCACCTCCATGCCCGCTATCTTACGTAATGAATTCGCCGCTTCTTTGAGGTCGGTGCTCACCGTCTTGCGGGGCATAAATACCACGTTGCGCCGCTTGGCAAGAGCGTCCCCCACCACCAGGATTTTGTGTACGGGGAAATACAGACTGATACTGCCGGGTGTGTGCCCCGGAACGGGAACAATTTGCAGTCCGCCCAGTATATCGAATGTCTCGCCACCCTCCAGCTTGATATCGATGCTGTCGCCGTCCAGCACCAGGTGGCGGCGTAATCGCGAAAAAACAGGTGTTTTTAATAGCTTGCCGATGTAGTTACCGCCCGGGTATGGAATCGTGTCTTCCGGGATGTGCACGTCGGCGCGGTGTGCGGCAACCCTCGGACTTGCTAACGTGCGTAGTTCATCCAATCCGCCCGTGTGGTCGAGGTGATTGTGTGTGAGAATCACCAGCCCGATTTCTGCTGGCTCACGTCCCAGCTTGTGGATGGTCTCGAATACATAGGGCATACTGCCACGGAAGCCGGCATCGATAAGCGTCAGGCTCCGCTCTGTGATGAGGAACATATTGGTGTAGCGCACAGTTATCTGGTACAGGCCGGGGATTATTTCAAGGGTATACACGGAAGAGATCCTAAATTATAAACATTAAACTCTAAACAATTTATCAAGGCGCCGTGGCGCCACCCACGAACAATGAAAATGGAGGTGTCATTCTGGAGCCCTTCGTAATCGCTCAGGGTGAACTCCGCGAAGAATCTCAGGGAGGTGCGATTTTCCCCCGCCACCAGATTCTTCCCTTCGGCTTCGCTCAGGGCAAGCTGTCGTCCCGATAAAGTACAGGAGGATCGGGACTCCTCCAGAATGACAAGATAGACCATTTTCTAGGTAAATTAATTATAAATCACGAGCGTTTTTCACGCTCTAAATCTTTCTGAACACTCGCGTTTAATTAGAGCTAGAATTTAGTCATTGGACATTAAGCAGAAAGCTTCCGTAGCGCCACGGTAAGCCCGCTGTTTTTCTCCAGCCACTCTATCCACTGGTTGCCGGTCAGTCCCAACCGCTGGAAAATATCATCCACGTACCGGGTGTAATAGCTGTAATCGAAGAGCGCCTCCAGCTCCTTGTCCGTCAGGAGCTTCTGCAAATCCGGGTCCGCCTTCAACAGAGTGACGAACTTCTTGCCCCTCATCCAGGTCTTCATGGCATTACGCTGGACGACCTTATAAGCATCCTGGCGGCTCATTCCCTTATCTATTAGCGCAATCAACACGCGCTGGGAGAATAGCAAGCCTTTGGTGATATCCATGTTCCTTTTCATTTTCTGGGGGTAAACGTTCAGTCCCTTCATCACGCCGCAAAAAACAGAGAGGGAGTAGTCCAGCACAAGGCAAGCATCCGGCAGAATAACTCGCTCTGCGGAGGAATGGCTGATGTCCCGCTCGTGCCAGAGAGCGATGTTTTCCAGCGAGGTTACCGCATAGCCCCGGACGAGTCGCGCCAGACCGCAGACACGTTCGCATAGCTCGGGATTACGCTTATGGGGCATCGCCGAGCTACCAGTCTGGCCGGGACTGAAAGGCTCCTCTGCCTCTCTGACTTCGGTGCGCTGAAGATGGCGGATTTCGGTGGCGAACTTTTCCAGGCTACCGGCGATGATAGCGAGCGTAGTAACATACTGGGCATGCCGGTCGCGCTGGAGGACCTGGTTAGAAATTGGCGCGGGTGCCAGCCCGAGTTTGGCGCAGGCTTTTTCTTCCAGTTCAGGGTGTAGTGTGGCATACGTACCGACCGCACCGGAAATCTTGCCGACCGCGATAACTTTTTTCGCATCGTTGAGGCGTTGACGGTTGCGGTTCATCTCTTCGAACCACAGCGCCAGCTTGAGACCGAAGGTTATCGGTTCGGCATGGACGCCGTGCGTACGGCCAGTCTGCGGCGTGTACTTGTATTGAATCGCTTTCTCACCGAGCACGAGCGCCAGCTGGCGGATATCGTCGAGTAGAATATCCGAGGCTTCTACCAACTGCAAGCTGAGCGCGGTATCCATTACATCGGAAGACGTCATACCGAGGTGTATGAACCGTGACTCCTCCCCGATGCTTTCGGCAATCATATTGAGAAACGCGGTCATATCATGGTGGGTCTCTTTGAGGATTTCATTCATACGCTTGAGGTTGAGGCGCGCCATCTTTATCCTGGGGATGGCGGCGCGGGGGATGACATCCAACTGCGCCCAGGCTTCGCAGGCGGCGATTTCAACTTCCAACCACTTCTGGAACTTGTTTTCATCCGACCACACACGGTTCATTTCCGGGCGTGAATACCGCTCAATCATTTGCCGTCTCCTTGCAGTTTTTTACGGTAGTCTTCGTAGGCTTTCCGGATGTTCTCATATTTCAGCCCGAGAATCTCGGCGGCGAGAAAGGCGGCATTCTTTGCTCCGGCCGCACCGACAGCAACACAGGCAACGGGTATGCCCGCGGGCATCTGGACAATGGAATAGAGCGCATCGACGCCTTTAAGCTCCCCGCTCGGCAGGGGCACCCCGACGACCGGGATGGTGGTCCAGCTTGCCAAGACGCCGGGAAGGTGGGCGGCGCCGCCGGCGGCGGCAATAATAACCTCGATGCCCCGCTGACGCGCTGTCTGCCCGTACTGCCGGGCTTTTTCGGGCGTGCGGTGTGCGGAGATAACATTCACCTCGTAATCAATGCCCAACTCCTTGAGGGTATCGAGCGCCGGCTGGACCGCTTCCGTATCTGATTTAGAACCCATTACAACGCCGACAAGGGGCATAATCTACCTCCAGTAATTATTCTGAGTGAAGTACAAAGTTACAAGTGTCAAGTAGCAAACAATTTCCAAATTAAAAAAAATAAAATTACTTCACTTTCTCAACGATGCTGGCAAATATCTTCAGAAGCTCAGATGATTCGGCAAGAAGTGTCTGCCTTTCCGTTTCAGTTTTTCCTTCCCGAATCTCAATAAGTCTCAGCCAATAAATACTTTCTTTGACTTCCTTCCTGCATATCTTCACTCTCATGGCAAAGTCTTTTTTGCTTAAAGCTTCTCTCGCTTCAATATAGTTCGCTCCAACAGAGGTGGACGATCTTATGACTTGCCTTGTTAATTCGGAGTTAACCATTGTTTTTGGACAAGAATTCACAAAACTAATAACATCTCCCGCAAACTTGAAAGTCCTCTCCTCAAGGTCGTACGGTTTGCTCCTGGTTTTTTTCGTCCATCAGTCGTTTTTGAGATTGTTGTTTGAGTTTTCCTTGCTACTTGTTCCTTGGCACTTGTTACTTAAACCAGGCTATATCCTTCCTGTAATGTGCCCCCTCAAAATGTATCCTGGAAATGTTATCGTATACCTTTTCTCTCGCCTGTGCGATTGTCTTACCGAGTGCCGCGACCGTCAGCACGCGCCCGCCATCGGACAGTACTTCCCAGGGTGTGGAGCCGACCTTCGTGCCCGCATGAAAGACCAACACGTCTTTATCCACATCCTGCAAGCCGCTAACGGGGAAGCCGGTTTTGTAACTCCCGGGATAGCCGCCGGAAGCCATCGCCACACCCACGCAGGCATCATCGGTGCACTCTATTTTAACCTGTCCCAACTTCCCTTTAATAACTGCCACGATGATATCCATGATGTCGGTCTTCAGGCGTGGGAGAATCACCTGTGCCTCCGGGTCCCCGAGGCGTGAGTTGAACTCGAACACTTTCACATCGGAGTTTGTGACCATCAAGCCGCCATAGAGCACGCCGCGGTACGGTCTGCCTTCCTGCGCCATTGCCTTCACCGCCGGTGCCATAATGGTCTCGAACACTTTCTTCTCGAGAGCATGGCTCCCAAACACGGGTGGACTGTAACTGCCCATACCGCCGGTATTGGGACCCAGGTCTCTATCGAAAACACGCTTATAATCACAGGCGGAAATGAACGGCAGTACCGTTGTACCGTCAGTAAAGACGAAATTGCTCATCTCGCGGCCGGTAAGGAATTCCTGGATATTTACTTTTTCACCGGAGGCGCCCAGTTTTTTCGCCTGCATGAAATCGGCGAGAGCCGCCAGGGCATCTTCGGTGGTTGGTGCGACCACCACCCCCTTCCCCGCCGCCAGCCCATCCGCCTTGATAACGATGGGTGGTTTTTGCTTCACCACATATTCACGGGCTTGCTGGTAATCGGCGAAGGTCACACTTTTTGCGCCGGGTATTTGGTACTTCTTGAGCAGGGACTGGGCGAAGGATTTACTTGATTCAATTTCGGCGGCATCTTTGCAGGGACCAAAAATAGGAATACCGATGCTTTCAAAGTAGTCGACGATGCCCTCGGCTAATGGCTGTTCCGGTCCTACCACCACCAGGTCGATTTTCTTTTGCTGGGCGGCTTTTGCCAGGGCTTTAATATCTGTTGCCGGGACATCGATGTTCTGGGCGATACGCATTGTTCCCGCGTTTCCCGGTGCGGCGAATAGCTCCTTAACCTTAGGACTCTGGCACAGTTTCCAGGCGATGGCGTGCTCCCGGGCACCGCTACCGACTACGAGGACTTTCAGGCTTCACCTCCTGTTGAATATTGTTATGCCCGGAACTACCAGAATGACTTTTCTTATTCTCTGGATTCCCGCCTTCGCGGGAATGACAATATTGAAAAGTTACTCCCACTCTATCGTTGAAGGGGGCTTGGAGGTGATATCGTACACCACCCGGTTAACCTCCGACACCTCGTTGACGATTCGGTTGGAAATCCTCGCCAGCAGGTCGTACGGTAAGCGCGCCCAGTCCGCCGTCATCGCGTCCTCGCTGGTCACGGCACGGATGCCCACCAGGTAGCCATAAGTGCGGTGGTCGCCCATTACCCCCACGCTCTTCACATCCGTGAGCACGGCGAACGTCTGCCATAGCGACCGGTATAATTTTGCCTTCTTGATTTCGTTCATCACGATAAAATCGGCGGAGCGCAGAATCTCCAGTTTCTCCCTCGTTATCTCCCCGATGACGCGGATAGCCAGCCCCGGACCCGGGAACGGCTGGCGCCAGACCATTTCTTCCGGCAAGCCAAGCTCAATCCCCACTTTCCGCACCTCGTCCTTGAACAGGTAGCGGAGCGGCTCGATGAGCTTCAACCGCATGCGCGCCGGCAACCCCCCCACGTTGTGATGAGTCTTAATCTTGGCGGAGGCAGTGCTTCCGGATAAAGCGCTCTCGATGACGTCCGGGTAGAGCGTGCCCTGCGCCAGGAAATCTACCTTGCCCAGTTTGGTGGCTTCTTCCTCGAAGACGCGGATAAACTCTTCGCCGATTGCTTTACGCTTGACCTCGGGGTCGGTAACACCTTTCAGCCTCTCAAGAAAACGGTCAGTACCATCCACGAAACTGATATTCATGCCGAGGTTGAGGCGGAAAGCGCTAAAAGTCCGCTCCACTTCCTCGCGGCGCAACAATCCGTTGTTAACGAAGATACAGGTAAGTTGATTGCCAATAGCCTTATGTATGAGAGTCGCCACAACCGCTGAGTCCACTCCACCGGAAAGCGCAACGATGACCTTGTCGCCACCCACCTGCGCTTTGATAGCGGCGATGCTCTCATCGATATAGTTCCCGATTGTCCAGTTGCCCTTGCACCCGCAAATCTTGAGTGCGAAATTGCGCAGGATTTCCTTACCCTGCGGCGTATGCACGACCTCTGGATGGAACTGGATGCCGTAAAGATTTTTGCCGTTCGTGATGGCGGCCAGCGGCGTGTTTTCTGTGTGGGCAATCGCCTTGAACCCCGGTGGCATCTCCTGGATACTATCGCCGTGGCTCATCCAGACGGTAATAGCCTCGTCAAGTCCGGCAAACAGCGGTGAATCGCGGTCGCTGATGTGCAGCACCGTGTGCCCGTATTCCCGCTTCGCCGCCGGGATAACTTTCCCACCGAGCTGGTGGGTAATTGCCTGCAGACCGTAACAGATGCCCAGCACCGGCAACCGTCCTTCGTAGACGTAGGATGGCGCGAGGGGGGCGTTGCTCTCATATACACTGGCTGGTCCGCCGGAGAGAATGATTCCCTTTGGGTTAAGATGGGCAATTTTCTCCCACGGCATATCGAATGGCACAAGCTCGCTGTAGACATTGCACTCACGGATGCGGCGGGCGATAAGCAGATTGTACTGTGAACCGAAATCGAGTACAATGATGGTCTCGCGTTCGGTGACAGGTATTTTTTGTTCCGCAGGTGCAGGGCGTACGCCTGCCTTCTCTTTAGCGATTTCCAGGTAGGTTGTGACCTCGATGTCACTGCTGGTTCTCACTCTGGCAGGGGAGGGGGGTTGCCTGGGGTTTTCGGCTTCGATTGTCATAGACTGTTTTTTCCCTCACATCCTCCTCAATTTTCAATGATAAAATCGTTCGGAGAATTATGTACCCTATTATAACCGAATTTTACGAAAGAAAATACCAGAAAAATGTGTATTGAAAGTAAAAACCAAATATCAATAGTCATTATCACCGTTGTTTGGGGCTAACCACACCCGGGTCATTCGTGATGGTATTAAGTTAGCACTTTTAACAGATGCACATGTCCGGGCAGAGGTATATATGCATGGATTTTCCTCGGGGAGCGACTGTTTCTTGACGGCGATACCCGCCTTTGCTATAGTCTATATTTAATACATTATGGGGTAAGGAAATGCCAGTTGCTAAATTCAAGCGGTTGAAACCTTCGTACGGCTTCGATGAGGTCGCCATCGTTCCCGGCGATGTAACGATAAACCCTGAACAGACGAATATCGAGTTAAAGATTGGCAGTGTGACGCTGGGTATACCAATTCTTGCCTCGGCGATGGACGGGGTCGTAGATGTTAACTTTGCTATACTGCTGAGCAAACTCGGCGGGTTAGCGGTGCTCCACCTGGAAGGCGTCCAGACCCGTTATGATAATCCCGCGGAAGTGCTGGCGGAAATCGCCGCGGCGCCGAATGCCCGGGTCACCGCTTTGCTCCAGAAAGTATACCAGGCACCAATCAAAGAAAACCTCATCGGTGATAGAATCCGGGCAATAAAAAAGGCAGGCGCTGTTTGTGCCGTTACCGTATTGCCGGCAAATACAAAGAAGTTCACGCCGCTCATCGTTGAAGCCGGAGCGGATATCCTCGTCGTGGCATCCACTGTGACCACTGCCCGTCACATCTCAAAGAGCTACCGCGGACTTATTTTCTCCGAACTCTGCCAATCGGTCAACATTCCGGTCGTTGTCGGAAACTGTGTGAGTTATACCGCCTGCCTGGAGCTGATGCAAACCGGTGTCTCCGGCATCCTGGTCGGTGTGGGTCCCGGCGCCGCCTGTACCTCCCGCGAGGTGCTCGGCGTGGGCGTACCGCAGATTACGGCAACAATCGATTGCGCCGCCGCCCGCGATACCTATCTCAAGAAATCAGGGCGGTACGTCCCCATCATCACGGATGGCGGTTTCAAAAAGGGCGGTGATTTCTGTAAAGCGATTGCCGCCGGCGCTGATGGCGTCATGCTCGGTTCGGTGTTTGCTCAGGCAAAAGAAGCGCCCGGTCACGGCTACCACTGGGGAATGGCAACACCGAATCCGGTCCTGCCACGTGGCACCCGCATCAAGGTTGGCACTACAGCCCCGCTGAAGCAAATTCTCTTCGGTCCCACCTCGCTAACTGATGGTACGCAGAACTTCGTTGGTGCGTTGAAAACAGCGATGGGCTTCTGCGGCGCTTCGACTATCAAGGAAATGCACAAAGCCGAGATGGTTATCGCGCCGTCTATCACCACCGAGGGAAAGTCCTGGCAGTTAGCGGGCCTGAGGGCTTAGTCCTCTTCCTCGTCATCCGGTTCGTCTTCCACCACTTCGTGGACATGTGGCAGGACAGGTGAGAGCCGCTCGAATTTCCTGCGGGAAGGGTACTTGAGACCATCCACATGCTCGCGGATTGTTGCCAGAGCGGCGGCGTCCGAAACCGATTTTATATCGACCGTAACGCCGCTGACGCCGGTATCCCAGACCATCTTCAGTTCTTCCGCAGTGACATTTGGTGGCACAGGGACCAACACCGGCTTGGTGAGCAACCCGGCAAAGCGCTGGCAGAGCATCAGCCGTTCCCAGGTGAGCTTTTTCTCTTCGTCTGTGTCCGTCCCGACTAGCACGGCGTCCACCGGAAGGTCACTCGTCGAGCGCAACACATAATCAGTGACAGCGGGATTAACCCGCAGGACTTTACCGATTTTCTTGTGACCCGTAAAGACTTCTGCGTCTGAAGGGACCACGACAAAATCCGCGCCGGCTTCAGCCAGCTTATCGATTTCAGCAGAGGCACCTTTACCCAATAGAATGCCCCAGGGAACCTCCCCCACTGCGGACTGTGTTTCCGGGAACACGATGGCATCCGCGCCGGATGGAGATTCAGGGAGGGCATCCTTTAAGAAAGCCAGTACCTGGAGCTTTGGCTGCGCCGGCTCGTTTTTTCTGTGCCCGAATCCCAGAGGTTGGGGAGCGGCCTGGTAAACCTGCTTCAATTTTTCAATAAACCTGCTCATTTATCTTCACCTAATCAAAATCAGTCCTTATAATTGTAGGCAGAATTCAACAGGGAATTCAAGGACAGGGAATATCAATTTGTTGTATCGATCTCCGAAGAAGGTGTTGGCCTACTCCGTTTCCATATAATGTTGATATTATCATAAATGGATGATAGAATCGTGGCATACAAAACAACTCATAAGGAGAAACATGGGACAAACTGAGGCGGAAAGACACCTGAAGCTTGCGAAAGAACAATTAGAAAGAGTGCAAACCGCTTCATGGGAACCACAAGAACCAGAGGTTGCAGTAATCTGGTCATTTTACGCTTATGAAAATGGAGTGGTCGCAATCGCCGAGAAGTTAGGAATTAAATGGGAAAAGACTCACGCTTCTAAAGTCACAATAGCTACTCGCCTGTACAAAACCGGCAAGCTTTCCGTTGATGTCGGTCCGACGATTGCCGAATTAAACGAGTTGAGGAAAGATGTCCAATACGGTGAACCAGGGCCCGAACTCCAAGCTATTGACATGGAGGACCTTGCCACTAGCTTGGAAAATTTTATCACCGAGGTGGAGAATGTCGTCACAAAAGGGAATTGATTCCAAGAAAAACAAATTTTTCGAAATGTTATCAAATGTGTTACGGGAACAAAGAGTATTTGAGCAATCGGTAGTTATTCTCATCGGCTCGCTAGCGCGGAATATCCCAACTTGGCGCTCTGACGTTGATTTTTTAGTGATTACTCCAATATCTATCAAGCGTCCGCGTGTCCCTGTGGATGTGCATCTGCACCTAACTACGCGCATGGAATTTCTTAAAAAATTGGAAGAAGGGAATGACTTCGAAGTATGGGCATTAAAATATGGCAGAACATATTCCGACCCTTCCGGTTGGTGGAAAAATCTGCTACAAGATAGAGAATATACTAAATGGCCAGATTGGCGGAAAAAAGTAAAGCATGCTCGCAAACGGCTATCCATAGCCGCAACATTGCTCGCTGAAGGTGACCATGCAGCGGCGGAAGAAGAGTATTTAATGGCGGCGGCACACATTGCTCGTGCTCTTCTCTTCAAAGCTTGTGTATTTCCATTATCACGACCGGAAATGCCGGCACAATTACGCGAGATAAACTTAACGGAAGATGCACAAGTGCTTGACAAATTAATAAGCGGCACGAGCACTTTGGGCGAACTCAAAGAATTAGCTGAATCGGTGGAAAACAGATTAGAGCAAATGGAGCGACTTTCCAATTATATCGAAAACAAAATCTTAGCTTCATGAAAGTTAGATGATACTTAAGTCGGTAGCCACAAAGCAAGCCATCCACTTAAGTCGGAACTGCTGATACCCTTACATACTTTTCGTAAAGTTCCCGGGCGGTTGCAGGTTCGAGCGTATTCTTGACGATAGCACGTCCATCGGGAAACACGGAGATTTCGTATTCGCCGGCGGTAAAACGCAGAAGATACCTATTACGCGTAATGATTTTTCCACCTGTAAGACCTCCCGCCAGCCTCGCCAGCGAAACAGCTTTGACGCGGGTATCGATAACCTGGATTGCCCGGCTTTGCCCGCATAATGTCGTCGTCTTGACATCGAATCTATCGTTAAGAAACTGATAGTTACCGCCGCAGGCAGGGCAGTTTTCCCGTCGCTTTATCTTCAAACGGTCGAACGTTGTCTTCCACACATCGATGATAATGAGTTCCCGGCTCACTTCCCGGCTGCCTATCAGGATTTTTATTGCCTCCGTTGCCTGTATCGCCCCGATGATTGCCGGCACTGTGCCGACGACCCCCGCGGATTCACAGGTAGGTACACTTGCCGGGTCGGGTGGAACGGATGTCAAGCACCGGAAACACGGCGTTTTACCGGGGATAATGTTCATGCTCATACCCGAGGACATCAAAGCGCTACCATAAATCCAGGGTATTTTCAGCTTCAGGGCAACATCGTTCAACAAGAATCGGGTCTCGAAATTATCCAGTCCGTCCAGTATCACGTCCGTTTCGCGGCAGAGCTCTTCGACGTTAGTGAAGTTTATATCAGCCACCACCCCCTTCACTTTCACCGTCGAGTTTACTTTAATAAGATAGCGTTCCGCGGCAATAGCTTTCGGTACGCCATTTTTTACATCATCCTCATCAAACAGCGTCTGGCGCTGTAAATTGTGGAACTCGGGGAAGTCTCTATCGATGATTTTGACGTAGCCCACCCCGGCGCGGACCAGCAGAGAAGCGATGTTGCAACCGAGTGCCCCGCACCCGATAATCACCGCTTTGCTTGCCAGCAGTTTCGCCTGCCCTTCCTCCCCGATGCCCTCGAACACCGTCTGGCGGGAATACCTGTCTCTCAAATCCTTTGGAATCATATAACGTTTTCTCCAGTTTCCTCGTTGATGCGAACAAACGGCTGGCGATAAAAATATACACCGTTATCACTTTAATTTCCAGTTCTCGGAATGTGGCTGTATTGAAACCCGGATAGCGGTTTTCTCCGTCAACTTGTTTCCGCTGAGAAATCTGGCTAGAATTAGTAGTAAGACGTTTTCAGAGGTGTGCGATTGTGGCGCTGATTTTACACCGCGAACCCGCCCTGACCAATCCGGATATGATTGTCGGCTGGCCCGGCATCGGCAACATCGGGTTGATAACCGTGGACACCATCCGGCAGGCAGTCCAGGCAGAAGAGATGGGTGAAATCGAACCCTGGGACTTCTTCTATCCCAGCAAGGTTATTATCCGCGGCAGTGTCCTCACGGACATGGAGTTCCCCACGAGCAAATTCTATTACAAACGGCTAGCCAACCGTGACATCGTTTTCTTCGTCGGGGAGGAACAACCGGTGAGCCGGGAGAGCATGTACGCGGAAGGCGCTCGCGCTTACGAGATGGCAAACATGGTGCTGGACGTTGCTGAAAAATTCGGGTGCGGTCGTATCTATACCTCGGGCGCCGCCGTGGCTATTACCCACCACACCCACAAGCCACGTGTCTGGGCAGTGGCGAACCAGAAAAAAATTCTGGCAGAACTGAAAACCTACCCCAACATGGTGCTGATGAGCGAGGTGGAAGGCAGGGGTGACCAGGGCAGTATCACCGGTCTGAACGGTCTGCTGGTTGGCACGGCAAAAAAGCGGAAGTGTCCTGGCGTTTGCTTGATGGGAGAAATCCCGGACTACCTGTCGCGGGTGCCATTCCCCTACCCGAAGGCATCGCAAGCGGTCATCGAGGTCCTTTCAGAAGCCCTCAATCTCAATGTCGACCCACACGTACTGGACGGTATGATCGGCCAGATGGATACGGTCCTTGAAAGCGTGTACCAGCAGTTTCCAGCGGAAATCAAGGAGCGTCTGGAACAACGTAAAGAGACTCCCCAGGCTAAACCACGGGCGACCATCACAGAAGAAGACCAGAAGTGGCTTAAAGAGCACATCGATGATTTTTTCAAGAAGGGTGACAAAGGGGTATGACGGACTTCCTGAAATTCCTGGGCAAGCCAAAGCTACGTAATCCCGCGATGGTCGTCTGCTGGGATTCCGACGCCGGACAGCTCGGGGCGAAGACCGTGGCTCACCTCAAACGTGAGCTGGGAGCCGAGGAGTTCTGTGACATCGACCCGGTGGAATTTTTCCCCCTGGGCGGGGTCTCAATCGAAAACGATGTGGTTGAATTTCCGGAAAGCAGTTTTTACGCCATCCCGGACCGCGACCTGGTTATTTTTTACAGTACCATACCGCGCTACGAGTGGTTCAAATTCCTGAACCTCATCGTCGATGTCGCACAAGAACACTGCCGTGTCCGGGAGATGTATACCATCGGGGGAATGATTGCGCTGGGCGCGCACACCGCACCGCGCGATTTCTGGGCGACTTTCAGCTCGCCGCAAATCAAGAAATCTCTGGCGCCGTACGAACTCTCCCGTGAACTCGACTTCGAGACACCACCCGGCGGCCGCCCGACGCTTAACTCTTTTCTGTTGTGGACGGCAAAACAGCGTAATCTGCAGGGCGCTAATCTCTGGGTACCAGTGCCGTTTTACCTGATATCCGCGGACGACCCCAGGTCCCAGAAGAGAGTGCTCAGTTTCCTCAACGACCGGCTGAACCTGGGATTTAATTTTACACGGATCGATGCGGAAATCACCCGCCTGGACGAGTGGCTTGCCAACCTGCGGCGGGAGCAGGTGGAAATCGACCGAAGTATTACCAAGCTGGAAGGCAACCAGCGTTTGTCCGATACCGAACACGAGAAACTGGTCAAAGAAGTCGAGGAATACCTCAAGAAACAAGAGGGGTAATCGGTCTCCCATCCACCGTGTTTCGTTAACTTCCCGCGAACCAACTTAAAACCCTCACAATCTCCCCCGTATCTTGTACGGGGCAGGCTCTTTACGAAGGGGAGGGGATACAATTTCCCCCTTTTGCAGAGGGAGACGGCGCTGCCTCAAATGTCAGGGCAAAGCCAGAGGGGGACTGAAAGGTATTTTCCCCACATTTGTTTTAGTCTCGCGGATGCCTGGTTTCGTAGACTGTCCTTATTCTTGACAATGATTAATACCTGCATTAAGATAGACATTAAGGAGGTCAGTATGAGCAGGATAAAATCAATCGGAATGGCCGAAGCCAGGCCGAAACTCACTCAGTTGGTAGATGAAGTCTCCGGCGGCGGAGAGCCATACCTTATTGTCTCCGGTAGCCGGGTGAAAGCGGTTCTCGTCGGGGTCAACCAGTATAACGACATGGTAGAGCGTTTGGAAGACCTCTCTGATACTGCCGAGTTGCTCCAGGCTGAGTTAGACAAGGAGCCGACAATGCCCTTTGAGGAGCACCTGGCGAAGTCGAAAGAGCTGAAGAGCGGTGTACCGACTGGAAGTTAGCCACACTGCCCACCGGCAGATTAGCCGGCTTCCAGCGCAAACACAGGAGAGGGTTAACAGTGCTATCGCTCGTCTGGCTGAAAATCCCCGGCCGCCCGGTGCTAAGAAGCTAACCGCAAGAGACGGCTACAGGGTGCGTGTGGGGGACTACCGAATCCTTTACCAGGTCGATGATGGCGCAAAAGTGGTCATCATCCATCGGGTGATGGCGAGGGGGGATGTTTATCGAGATTAGACAGCCCGTACAGCCAAAGAAGGGCCCACGTTATGCTTCACCCTACTGGAATAAGCCTGAGTGGAAAGGCCTGAAATACCCTGTTGAAATCAGATTACGAAACGGGTATAATGCACACTATACTAGTGAACAATCAGATTAATCTCGGGACTCTCCTGCGCTCAGAAGAAGAAATATGGCGAAGACTTTTTTCCTAAGTCATAGTAACGACGATGAGCCATTTGTTCAAGAAGTCGCAAACAAATTAGGCAAAGAAGAGTGCTGGTTCTACAGATGGGACATTAAGCCAGGTGAGTCCATCTTTACATTTGATCGAGGAATAGCAGACTCCCGCATTTTCGTCCTTTTTTGGAGCGCCTATGCCGCTAAGTCACCATTTGTCGAAGATGAAGTCAGTCAGGCCAGAATAAGAATCTCTAGAGACAGAGGATTCCGCCTTGTAGTTGTTAGATTAGATACGACTCCATTGCCTCCTGCCCTCGCTTACCGTTCGTGGATAGATGGTAAAGCGAGAAGCAATGTAGTCCAGGCTCTACACAACCTCAGAGATGATTTGACTCCAGAAGAATCTTACTTCGGGCAGTTCGCTCTCAGGGAATCGTTTCAAGACAGAGAAAGTGAGCTAGATATATTAGAGCGTTCGGCTTTCTCTGGGAATAGTGCACTTATGGTCCTTGGAATTGACGGCATAGGAAAAACATCGCTAATGAAGAGGGCTGTAGGAGCCATCTTTTCACACCTAACGCCTGTATGGGTCGATCTTGAGATGTCATCCACTCCAATTCGACTCATATCCGCTATAGCAAGACCGTTGAGCATTCAAGTTGACCCCCATGAAGCAGCAAGCCACCCTGAACAAGTGTGGAAGAACTTGCTCTTACCAGAAATAGAAGCGTCGGCTAGGCTGTTCATAGTACTCGATAACCTAAGATTTCGAGCAGAATCAGATAGTAGCCATATAGCGACCACCACAGCAACGTTAGTTGAAACACTATGCAAGGACCTGGTGCAGATCCACAAGCCAAACAATCCGGGGCTAGTAATCCTAGCTTGGTCTGCTCCCCCCTTCGATCCTGCCATTGCGTCTCGATTCAAAAGCGTGCAACTCGGTCCATTAGACAAGAAATCAACGGCGCGAGTTTTAAGGTTCTACTTAGCAAACTTGTCGCCGTTGGACTATGATTTTGTCAAGCTGGAGAAACTGGCTGAATCAATTGGCGGTTATCCAGCTGCAATTAACGCCGTGGCCCATAGGGTTGCGCAGCAAGGAATCGAGGCTACCTTAGCAGATCAAGCTGGCTTGCACAAGATTCGACACATGATTGGAGAAGACTTGTTCTCTCGTATTACTCTTCAGGTTGAGGAGAGACAAGTCCTAACATTACTCGCGACAGCTGTCTATCCACTTTCAGATAGGCAACTGAAATCAATCCTACGGTCAGATTTCGCCGAAGTTGAGTCAATCAAGCATAAACAACTTCTTGACCCAACATCACAAGGTTATGCTTTACATTCTATCCTACGCGACTATGTATCGGAATCCATGTCGGTGCCAAATGAGATTCTTGAATGCCACCGTAAACTGGCTGACCTCTTTGACCGAGAGTGGAGAATCGCTTTATCCTATAGTGCAGAAAGAGCGGAATTTGCGTCGCTATGTCACTTTCATACCATTGCTTCGGGTGGAAGGAGACGAGCTAGACTGATCGAGAAAGATTATTTGGAGGAAGCGAAGGCTGCGGCGGTTGAACTTTATCGACGTGGCCAATACGGGGTAGCACTCACCTACCTTGAGGCCGCAAAGAGAATGGGCGGCACGTCAGATCCCGTATATGACTTCTATTATGGCCTATGTCTTAATAGACTGGGAAGGTCAAAAGATGCATTGGATGTGTTGAGCGACCTGGCGGTTAAATTCCCCAGAGTATCCCGCTACCATCATGCAGTAGGTACAGTGCTCCGTTACCTTGGCAAAAACGACGAAGCGTTGGCAGCTTTTCGAAAAGCGGTTGCTTTAGCAACAGTACGTGGGAAAGTGACACCTCTTTGCAGCCTAGCTGATCTGTTAACGGAAATGGGGAGAGCCAGTGAAGCGATAACCCTAATCGAAGAAGCCCTTGATTTGGAGCCAGGGAAATCTTTCGTGGTTGCCACAGCCAGTATGGTTTATGACGCCATAGGTCAGAAAGATAAGGCTCTGAGTATTATAAGAGATGGTCTCCGTATATCTCCTGGAGATTCACGTTTGCACCACCGTGCCGGAATATTGCTCAAGGGAAAGGGTATTCTTGTAGAAGCCAAAGAGCATCTTGAGCAAGCCTCCAGGGATCCATCTCTGGGTTTTTCAGTGACAGCTTTGGCTGATGTATATTTGGAGTTGGGGGAAGATAAGAAAGCCGAAGAGACCGTGGATAGATTTCCTGGAAATAAGCAAAGGAGTACATCGTATCTTTCCACGAAAGCCAATATACTGAGACGGAAGGGAGATTACGATACCGCAGAGACATTGTTAAAGAAAGCTCTTAGGTTGGAGCCCAAAAACGTGATCATATGCGGTGGCTTGGCACAAGTCCAACTAGACAAGGCACAAAGCCTAATAAACAATAACGACAAACAATCAGCTTTAATCAGCCTAGAAGAGACAAAAGGATCCATATCAAGAGGGCTGGAAATCGAGCCTGACAACAAGACCCTTCTGTCATTAGAACACAGGGTTAAGCAGGTCCTACTCTTAGTATCTACTTAATAAAAAACCCCTGCTAATTCTTAGTTCCGGGCTTTTTAGCTCAGCACTTGGTAGCGGGGGGTGGATTTGAACCAGTAGTATTATGGTTATGCATATGGATACTAAAAAAGGGGGGGGGGTAGCCTGGGTCATCCCCGGACTACCCCCTAAAATGGGCACAAAAAAAGGCAAAGGAACCCCTAACGCATTAGAGGCTCCCTTGCCTGTAATTTTTTAGGAGATTATTTCCACATTAACTGTTACGGTAGTCAAACACACTACGTATTTCCCTGAAAAATCTTTCTGTTCGTAATTCTGGTTGACACCACACGGTCGCAGGTCTAGAATTGAGAACGCCCGTCTCAAAAGTCGCACCTAACCAACCCGCGCATTGTACGTTATAACTTTATGTTATCCGGTTACAGCAGGAATAAAGGACAGGTGATATATTTTGCAGAAGGAGCGAGAGAATGAAAAGTAAGGTGTTTACAGGTGTGCTGTTTCTGCTATCTGTTTCCCTGGTATTATTAGTAGCCTGCTCCGCTGCCACAACGATGTATTCGACCGGGAGTCCGTCAGACGAAGATATGCTCAGGAAAAACCTGGGCTTGAGCACACCGGGTACAGGGAGCTCTTCACCTCAATCATATCCCGCGCCTGAAATCACGCTGGAAATCCCAGCCGGTGCGCCTGCCCCGCGGATTACCGTCCCTGCCCCTGTTGTCACAACACCATCCACGACTTACCCGGCTCCTGCTACAACCTCTCCTCCGGTCGTCATCACCGCCAGCCCGACCGGGCAGTCATCCAGTGCCACTATCCAGCGTATGATCGTCCGCACCGGCAACCTGGTAATGGTGGTCGAGGATATATCCGCTGCTATGGAACAGATTTCACAGCTCGCAAACACTCTCGACGGCTATGTCGTTTCTTCCAGTAAAGCCGGAAAAGGTGATATCGTCTCCGGCGTCATCAGTATCCGGGTGCCACAAGAAATGTTCGATAGCGCCATGAAAACCCTGCGCGCCTTCGCTATTAACGTGACCAGCGATAATACAACCAGCCAGGATGTCTCCGAGGAGTACAGCGACCTGAGCGCTAAACTGAAGAACCTTGAGGCGACCGAAGCCCAGCTACAGGAAATAATGAAGAAAGCCGAAAAAGTCGAAGATGTCCTGGCGGTACAGAGACAGCTCACGAGCACCAGGGATGAGATAGAGCGCACCAAAGGCAGGATGCAGTACCTCGAGCAGACGTCGCAGACCTCTTTAATTACTATTCAACTGGAGCAGGCAAAGCTCACCGTTCAGTTGGTTGCCGGGACGCGCATCGCCCGCGCCGATGATACCATTGGATTCCGGGTGCAGACTACCGGCGGTATACTGCCCTTCAGCTACAGGTGGGATTTCGGGGATGGTAATACCAGCGTCGATGCCTCGCCCTGGCATACCTACACGAAGTCCGGGAAATACACCGTCAGCGTTACCGTGAGCGATGACCGTGGTGGCAAAGCAGAGGATAAACGGGAAGAGTATATCAACGTCCTGCCCGGTTGGAACGCCGCGGATGTCTCCAGAGGGGCATGGCGGGGTCTGGTGGGGTTCGGCAGGTTTGTTTTCGCCGTCCTCATCTGGCTGGTCTATTTCAGCCCGGTGTGGATAATCGGCGGTCTGGTTGCCTTCTTCATCATCCGGCGCCGGAGAGCGAAGAGAGCGGCGGCTACTACGAAGACTGAAGGGTAAGCACTGTTTTTATCATGTGTGCTAATATTTATATTACGCAGAGTATTAAGTAGATTACATCTTGTAGGGTGGGTTAGTCCGGTTTCAAGGGGTGTCGGCTTTCAGATTTCGA
>JAUYDN010000270.1 GCA_030691775.1 Dehalococcoidia bacterium | reverse complement strand
GAAAACGCAGCTGGCGGCTACCATCGATGTCCTCTGGACAAACCTGAAAAAGCACTTTACCTATGAGGAACAGCACCTGACCGCTTCCCTGGGGGAGATACTATCCAGAGCGATAATCATAGAGCATGAAGAAATCGGGCGCGAAATCCAGCGTGTCAGGCAAATCATCAACGAAACCAACTTCGAAGGACTGACGCAGGCGGATGTACTCGCCCGCAAAGACTCTCTACAGCAAGCCATCGGTAAAATCTCCCAGATGATAGAGGAGCATGCCAGAGACGAGGAGGTCCTGGTCAAGCTTGTAAAGAAAGCCACGAAGGGATAAATAAGCTTTCAGCTGTCAGCGTTCAGTAGATTCGGCAGACAGACATCCGCAGGCATCAATTCTCGTGAGGGGATTTGAATTTGAACATTCGTTATTGTTTGATGATTGACAATTGGGATTTGAAAATTGGTGGCAGTGAGGTTGCGGGGGGATAAATATGGTCCAGTTGTTGCGTAATAAAAACCTTGCCACCAAATTCCAGATACTCGTGGAAATTGCCGCTAACCAGCCTTTCATACAGCAGAAAGACATTGCCCGGCGCATTGGCGTCACCTCACAGGCAGTCTCTGAATACATCAGCAAACTGGAAACCGATGGCTGGATTACCTCGGATGGCCGCTCACGCTATAGTGTTACCAAGGAAGGCGTCAACTGGGTACTGAAAGCTCTCCGCGAAGTACAGCAATATTCCATAACGGCAGAACGCGCCCTTACCGGAATTACCACCTGGGCGGCAATTGCATCCGATAGCATCAAAAAAGGTCAAACCGTCAACCTCGTTATGCGAGATGGTCTGCTCCACGCCACCGGCTTCTCAGGAAAAGGCGCCCGGGGCACGGCTACCTGCGATGCCCGAGAGGGAGAAGACATTGGCGTCACCGATATCGAAGATATTGTATCTCTCGTTCCCGGACAGGTCACGATACTGAACATACCGGATGTTCAGGACGGCGGCTCACGGACTGTCGATACCGACAAAGTTCAAGGGTGGTTACGCAAGAACGGACCGGTTGGCGCTATCGGCATCGAGGCAATTGTCACTCTACGCAAGACTGGCCGGGAGCCTGACTATCTCTACGGTGTGGCTACGGCAGCGGTAGAAGCAGCACGGTCGGGACTGCAATTCACGGTTGTCTGCACGGGCAGTGAATCACCCCGCCTCCAGCAACATCTCGCCGGAGAAAACATATCGTACAAAGTCATCGACGTTAAAAGCCGCAAATCGCGTAACCAGTAAGGAACGGTATGGCAGGCAAAAACAGGAATAGACTCGGCAAGGGTTATATTCAGGTATATACCGGCAACGGTAAGGGCAAGACCACCGCTGCCCTGGGACTGGCGTTTCGCGCGCTGGGGCGCGGGCTCAAGACATACATCGGGCAGTTCATGAAAGGACAGAAGTACGGGGAGCTTGAGGCCGCCCGCCTCGTGCCCGACTGTATCAAGATAGAGCAGTATGGTAAAGCCACTTTTGTGCACATCAAGAATCCGCCCGCTCCTGTCGATGTACGCATGGCGAAAGAGGGCCTGGAAAAGGCACGCGCGGCGATGCTCTCCGGTAACTACGACATAATCGTCCTCGATGAAATCATCACCGCTCACTATTTCCACCTCATTACGCTCGATGAAATGCTGGAAATAATAAAACAGAAACCGGATGGTGTGGAGTTAATCTTCACCGGGCGTTACGCACCGGCAGAGCTAATCGATGCCGCGCACCTGGTCACGGAGATGACCGAAGTCAAACATTACTACCATGAAGACGTGCCGGCGAGAGATGGGATAGAAAGATAAAATACTCATTGAATTAAGGCACAAAAGCTGAAAGCTAATTGCTGATAACTGACTGCTAATACAGGAGTACAGAATGTTAAAAGACCTCATCAAGCAGAACCGCAGTGTGCGTAAATATGTACAGACTGTCAGTGTGAGCCGGGAAACGCTCGTGGAGCTGGTAGACCTGGCACGACTCTCCGCATCCGGCGGCAACCGGCAGGCGCTGAAGTTCATGCTCTCCTGGGAGCCGGAGAGAAACGCCGTCATCTTCAAACACATCGGGCTGGCGGGGAACCCGGCAGAAGGAGAACAGCCTTCAGCCTACATCATCATACTCGGGGATACACAAATCGCTAAGGAGTATGGCGTCGACCCCGGCATCGCCGCGCAGAGCATGCTTCTGGGCGCTACGGAGAAGGGGCTGGGCGGCTGTATGATAGGAATGATAAACCGCAAGCGTCTGCACCAGGCATTCAACATCCCATCGCGCTATGAAATCGTGCTCATCGTGTCCTTTGGTCAGCCTAAAGAAGGATTTGTCATCGAAGACGCGGAGAAGGATTCCCTGAGCACGCGGGGGTGGTGGGATGAGAAGGGCATACGGCATGTACCGAAGAGGAAACTGGAAGAGCTGATTGTTGAGTAGAGAGGGACGACAGGGCATCCACTTACCCTAAAACTTCGGGTTTAGTCCCGCTTGTTTGCACAGCTCATTAGCGGTTATCTGATCGAGTTTACGATGCCTTTTCACCGGAATCGTTTTAATACCATTTGAATAGATAGAATGTTTGCCACCTTCTCGCAGAAGATTAAATCCGTTTTCTTCAAAATATTTCACAAGGTCACGTCGCTTGACCGACAAGCTACGCCTCCACGAGAATCGGCTCCAGAAGACCTCCGCCCAGGGGAATTTCCCGTCCCTGCTGTTTATATGCCAAAACCATTTCGCTCAGGGCATCCTTGAGCATTCCTCTGCACTCATCTAATGTCTTGCCTTCAGTAATAACTTCGGGCCATTCTACAAGTTGCCCCAAATAGCCGGAAGGAATTTTTGTGTATTTTGCGGTATAGCTTTTAATCATGCCGTGTATGACCTCCGCCGTTTATCCTGCCACCATTATACCAGCCTGCAGGTAGTTACGCCTTCGCCGTCATCATGCCATAAACACTGGTGACCAGCAGTGGGAAATCACGTGCATATTCCTCTTCATTAAGTGTCTTTAGATAGCTTAAATCCGGGTCTTTTTCACGGACTTCCTGCGCCACCTGTTCTGCGGACTTGCCAGCCTTAGCACCTGCCTGCGCAATACGAGCCCACAGTAAAGCCTTTTCTTTAGCCGCCCGCAATCTTGCTACCGCATCCGGGTAACAGCCGAAGTGGGCATATCCGAGCCATTTCGGATTCAGCGCAATCAGTTTATCAATCGAAGCGAGGTAGTCTTCAAGGCGGAAGGGAGGTGGGGTTGTCAAACGTAAAGCACCGTTTGAATAGATACCCGCGGCGTCGCCGGCGAGGAGAACGCGGTACCCCGGCTCAAACACGCTGAGATGGTGCGCCGAGTGCCCCGGCGTGAGAACAACCTGCAATATCACGCCTTTACCCAGGTCCAGCTTCATCCCATCCTCGGCGGTGATTATCCTTTCCACCGGTACCGGCTCGATATCGCCGTATCTGCGCGCTACGTCACCGAGCGTGTCGAGGCTAGCTTTCCAGAGGGCAGACGGTTCGACAAGGTGAGATTTGCCGCGCGCATGCGCCAGGACCTTTGCATTTCTCAGTGACTTCAGGGCGAGTCCGGTGCCGCCGCCGTGGTCGATATGGATGTGGGTCAGTATGACGTAATCGATTTCATCCGGTTTTATGCCTGCGTCCCGCAATGCCTTGAGCACGCCGTTTACCGCCATCTTTGGTCCGATATCCACCAGCGCTTTCTTTTCGCCAAGCACGAGATATGTGCCGATGAAGTCCCGGTAGCCGGGGATATCCGGCTGTGAGTTCAGCAGTTTGACTGTTGGGGTAATATCGGTGATTGGAGAATCGGGCATGGGAGTCCTTTCTATACCGCCATTGGGGGAAACGGATGTTAGTGACAATACCGGGGGAAAGCCTCCCCTCCCTGAGATTGCTTCATTAAGTTCACAATCTATCATGCGTCTGTGGCGCACCCCGATGTATGAAAATACGGCGTTTTCCACTACGGAGGCAGCCCCTGCACTCGCGCATAATGCCTTCCACCCCACCCTGAGATCCTTCGTCGTCCCCGTATCAAGTACGGGGCAGGCTCTTCGGGAGGATTGGGGGTACAGACTCCTCAGGATGACAATATGGGAGTATTTTCATAGTAATGATTGAACGGTTATTCCACCACAATCCTGTTCTTCGGGCTGGCAACCACCTC
>JAUYDN010000255.1 GCA_030691775.1 Dehalococcoidia bacterium | reverse complement strand
GGTTGAAGAATGATTTACAATTATCCTTCAGCCATTCGAAATAGTCATCTTCGGTATACTGGCAAAACGTTTCCACGAGAATATCCATGGATATATCTGAAGGTATTTCCCAGTCCTCGAATTCTTCTTTGAGAAACTCTGTAACCACTGCACGGTCAAGCATATTAACTCCTCACAAATATGATTTTAGCCGGATAATTATACCGGAAAACGGGGATTTGTCAAATTTATGAAGCTTTTAGAAAGTGAAAAGGCATGTTATAATCCCATTAAACATTTCGGGCAAGGCTAAGGTGTGTCAGCATTCTCTTTAACTGATGGAAGTACATTATGGCAAGAAGACAGAATAGGAAGCAGCAAGTATTGGAATACCTCAAGAAGAATTTGAATAAGTGGATTCACAATCAAGAACTTCGAGACCTTTCTGGATTAAATGATGTGCCCAGAACAATCCGACTCCTGAGACAAGAAGGCTGGAGAATAGAAGTCGATAATGCTGGCAGTGTTAGGCTCACTTCTCTGGATAAAGAGGCAGCACGGGGTTACAGGACCACAATAAACCAGAGGATTAGGTACCAAGTGCTTGAGAGAGACCATTTTGTATGTCAAGCTTGCGGTCGGGGCCCTGGTGACGGGGTAAAGCTGCACGTAGACCATATTGTTCCTGTGGACTGGGGAGGTACTAACGACGTAGCGAATCTACAAACGCTTTGCGAAAACTGTAACGAAGGCAAGAAGGCCATCACGGATTCTGCGCCATCCAAAGACCTTCAAGAAATCATGGCAAAACCAACAGTCGAAGAAAGAATTGAAGCGTTATTTGATAAAATGCCTAACCAAGACGTACCTTCGTCTCTTATACAGTTAGTTTCAAAGGGTGCCCTGGACTGGCAGAGAGCACTACGGAGAATTAGGGAAAGAACCGGCAAGAGGATAGAGTCACTTGGTAGTAGAGTTGCTTACCGGTACTTTAAGGATACATAAAAAACAATATTGAACCCTTTATTTCGCGGAATATTAGGCTGGTTCGGAAATCATAACTACCTTGATGGTAGAATAAACAGAGGCATGGCACAAAAAAAGCTCTTATCAGATAAGAGGTTGACGGTTTTTCTCAAGTATCAACCGTTCTCTGGCCGTAGCACAGTAATTTGCATCAATATCAACCCCAATTCCTGCCCTGTGTGTTTGTAAACAAGCTAGCAGTGTTGAACCACTGCCCAAAAATGGGTCAAGGATTGTATCTCCAACAAAGCTAAACAGTTTGATACATCGCTTGGGCAATTCTACCGGAAATGGCGCGGGGTGTCCAACTCTTTTTCTACTTTCGCCGTTGAAATTCCATACTCCATTTGTCCATTGTAAGAATTCTGGTTTTGAGATATCCGATTCATGGCTTCCACTGGCTTTTTTCCATTCGTTCTTATACAAAACTACTATAACCTCTACTGGCGCAATTACATAAGGCGCAGAGGCAGATAGCCATGAACCCCAGGCTGTTCTACGAGATATGTTTTGTTCATTCCACACTATGGTTGAATGATACTTAAAACCTATTTGCTTTGCTATTGAAGTTATGTCTGCGCATACACTCTGTTGGCCACCTTTATTTTTATCTAAAGGTATGTTCAGGCAAAATCTTCCGTCAGCTTTCAAATACTTATAACATCTACTCAACCATTTCCGCGTGAAAATTAAGTATTCGTCGTAAGTCACTGCATCGTTGTGGGAATTATATTTCACATTAACATTATAAGGAGGTGAGGTAACTATCAAATCAATAGAATCGTCATCAACTGCGTTTGTAGTTAGAAAGTCTGCACAATATATTCGGATAGAACCAAGTTCAAAAAATGATTGAGCGCGTGGCTGTATAGCTTGTGTACTATATTCTGTACCGACTTCTCTGATAAGTAAATCTGTTTTCTTATAACGGCTAGGATTTTGTGGTGCTTCAATGGCGTGGCTTGTATTAAGATATTTTTCTATACTTTCTCGTGTAAATCTTCTCTGTCCTCCGGGAGTCCGCGTAGAAGAAATTAACCTCTTTTTCTCCATGCGATATATGGTAGTTGGGCTTATCCCCAAGTAGTTAGCAGTTTCTTTAGTTGTAAAAAAAATTTTCTCTATCATAAAAATACCTCTGTTCTATTAATTTACAGAAGCATACAACATTATTCAACACTTGTCAACACTTATCACATCTTTTCCCAGCCACTCTCTCACCCACCCCAGTGCCGCCAGCGCCGCCGCCAGCTTGTTCTCCTCACGGTTGCCGTGGAAAAGGTGCTTGCGACTGTACGTGCCGCCCGCGTGCGATAGCCCGATGTAAAATAGCCCCACCGGCTTGCCGGGTTTACCGCCGCCTGGTCCCGCGATACCTGTATCCGCCACGCAGATATCCACGCCCAGCACCCGCCTCCCCCCGCTCGCCATCTGCCGCGCCACCTGCGGACTCACTGCGCCGTATCTCTGCAAAGTCGCGGGCTGAACACCCACCACGTTGATTTTAATGCCATTGCTGTAAGACACCACCGAGCCGAGTAAAGCGGCGGAACTGCCGGGAACGTTGGTGAGCAGGTGCGCCATCAAGCCGCCGGTAGCGGACTCAACGGTGCCCAAGGTCAGTCCCCTGGAGCAGAGGATTTCGATTATTTCCGCGGCGGGATTTTCCATTATTACCACCCCCCTGTCATTGCGAGCGTGAGCGCGGCAATCTCCGGGTGAGGAGACGCCTGGATTCCCGCTGGAGTTTACCCCGTGCCATGACACGGGGCGGGAATGACAAATCGGTTGGTGAGCAGGTGCGCCATCAGGGCTAGATTCCCGCTCGTGGGCGGGAATGACAAGCCGCTTTCCGGGGCAGGATTATACATACCTAGCTTTCCTTTGTCATTCTGGAGGAATCCGTCTCCCCAGCACTTTCGAAGAGCCTGTCCTGAGCGGAGCCGAAGGAAAGAATCTCAGGGTGGGGCAGTATTCATTATCACACCCTTATCATCGCGAGTCATTCATATGTTCAGGATAAACTCTGCGTGGCGTCTTTCGCTCTCTTGGTGGTTTGGTACTACCGAATTGCCCCTTTACCCGGAGATTGCCACGTCATCACGATTCTATCGGGATTCCTCGCAAAGACATTTTGGTGTCACGTATAGGCTAGCCTCAGCTTGTGCACCAGGTCGTCATCCACCTCCCCTGTGCCGCCGCTGAGCCGCTCGATGATGCCCTCGACCGTTGCACGTTTACGCGGGTCGCTCAACTCATCCACGCTTGTGTAAATGCCCGCCCGCCGTCCCACGCGGAAGACGGTGCGCTCTTTTGCGGGTAGCGACTGGTACTTTTCGATGACGGCGAGCATCTTCGCCTTATCGCCGGGTAGTTTCCCCTCGACTTCCTGGAGCAGGTTACCGATGTGGTCGCTGACCAGGTTGCTCGAGCAATCCAGGTTCTCAATCATCAGCCTCAGCTCCTCGACCATTCCCTCATCGGTTTGTCGCAAGAACGCGCCGCTCTCCACATCTTTACACATCTCCAGTCCCGGGTAAATGCCGAGCGTGCGGATGCGGATATAATCGGGGTTGATGGCGCTTAAAACCCGCGCCGTCTCCAGTGCATGCTCCCGCCACAAGCCCTGTCCTCCCAACCCCAGCAGGACGTACTCGGAAAGCGAAATGCCCGATTCGACCACGTTCCTCCCGCCGGCGATGTGCTCCGCGGCATTTACGCCCTTATCCATCACCTTGAGAACGGTATCCGAGCCGGACTCCAGCCCGATGTGGAGGCGGGTCAAGCCAGCTTTGTGGATTTGCTTCAGCTCATCGAGCGTCTTACGCGCCGCGGTATGACTGCGTCCGTAGCTCGTGACGCGGTTGATAGTGGGCAGGGTGGTTTTGAGAAACTTCAAGACCTCTACGAGGTCGGGCGTGCGCATGATGATGCT
>JAUYDN010000230.1 GCA_030691775.1 Dehalococcoidia bacterium | reverse complement strand
CGACGTAAACGCAGGGGCGGTCCTCGATGAGGGTAAGACTATCGAGGAGGTGGGGTCGGAAATATTCGAGCTGACGTTAAAGGTGGCGAACGGTCTGCTTACCTGCGCCGAAGTCAACCGCTCCGTACCGTTCAATATCCTGAAGCAGGGACCAACGTTTTGACCACTCATCAACCCCACCACCAATAATCAAAAACCCAGTGCCAGGTTACAAACAAAAATCAATATCCATTTACCAAACCGATGCAAACTCACAAAGATACCATTTATCTTTTCACGGGGAAACGTTAACATCAAGATGAAACACCTAACCGATTGACAAACTCCAAGCGCCCCTATTAAACTAAAACCCTACACCGCAAAGAGACGAGGGAGCAACATGGCGAAGAAAGAAAAACAACCGGTTAAGTGTGACCAGTGCGACCTGGAATTCCCGGAATCGGAGCTTTCCGAAAAACACAAGAGCAAGGCTTTTGTCTGGCAAGGTAAGGTGATGTGCGAGGACTGTCTGTTCAAGATGGGTGCTTCGCCGGCCGATGCTTTGACATACTCCGCGTTTGTGGGTAGCCAGCAACCGCGCAGACCACAGAACTATTAGCTATAAGCTATTAGCAATAAGCTGTAAGCTGTCAGTTTATTCGGGTTTCGATATTGGGATTTCGGATTTCCAGTTTATCTGGTCCAGGTTCTTCACCATAAAAGCACCCAGCGCGGTGTAACCGAACTCCGTGCGGTAATATTCCCTTGCCCCTACCCCGCTCAAGATGAACAGGCTCTTTACCCTGAACTCTTCACGGGCGACGCGCTCTGCTTCCCGCAACAACGCTTTTCCAAATCCTCGGTGCTGGGCAGAGCCAGCATCCTGTCGGTGCAGGGGGACTTCTGCCCCGAAGACGTGCAGTTCCCGCACGATGGCGGTAGCACCTCCGCTCTCTCTAGCAACTGCAGGTATTGGCTCCGGTTGAACCCTCAACCGCAGCAATCCGAAGAGAGTACCCCCCGCATCCTCGAAAGATAGAAATATCTCCCTGCCACCGGAAGCCTCGTAGTCCAGCCGTTTCAGCACGGGTTTCCCTGTCTCCCTGCCCAGCACCACGCGGTGCCCGTACTCACGGCAGCGGATGCACCGGCATTCTACGCCCTTCTCCTGCATCCTTCTCTTTACCGGACCCCGCAATGAGTCTTTTAATCCGGCGGTGACAAATTTGACCGGAATATCCCGCAAAACACGGGAAATACGCACATAAGGGGGCACAAGGGCTTTGATGTCCGCCACCAGGTCGAGCATTACATTATTATCGTATGGCTCATAGCGTCCGTCCCGGTGCCACTGCTCTAATTCCGTGCCCGCAACGACCATCGTGGGGTAAATTTTCAATCCATCGGGACGGAAACGCGGGTCATCGAACAATTGGCGGGACATTTCCAGGTCGTGCTCTGGACTGGAACCGGGTAAGCCCGGCATCCAGTGGTAGTGTACCTTAAAGCCGTGCTGTTTCAAAAAACGGGTTGCGTCCACTACGTCTGCGACGGTGTGACCGCGCTGTACCAGACGGTAAATTTCATCGTCCAGGACCTGGACGCCTAATTCCACGCGCGTAGTCCCGAACTCCAGCATCCGGTTGATTTCCGTCTGCCCGCAATAATCCGGTCTCGTTTCGATACACAAACCCACGCACCGCGAGCCAGCCGTTTCATTCATGCGTTTGGCTTCATCCAGGTCTTTCGACTCAGTCCCGTTCAGACCATCGTAACACTGTTTGATAAACCCGTGCTGGTAATCCTGCGTGGCGGAGAGAAAAGTGCCGCCCATGATAATCAACTCCACCTTATCCGTTGGGTGTCCCATCTCCGCCAGCCCTTTGACCCGCACCTGCACCTGACGCCTGGCATCGAAGCCGCACTCCCTGCCCCTGAGCACCGCCGGCGATTCGGGGGTGTAGCTCTGGGGCGTGGCGGCATAGGTCGGACAATATACACACCTGCCGGGACACGACATCGGTCGGGTCATCACCGCCACCGGTGTCACGCCGGAGATAGTGCGGGTAAATTTCTTTATCGGCGGACGGGGTTTCTCCATTGCACTATCAGTGTATCAAAATCGGATATGGCGACTCAAACCCCGTGGAGTTTTAGGAAACATTTAGACGGAGATAGCATTTGTTTACTGTTCCTTCATACGAACAGGTTTATTCTGCACATTGATAACACTCTATGAACAACCAGATTAAGAAAATTACCGGTCTGGCCGCAATTCTCGTTACGCTGGTGGTGGCTTTCAGCGGCTCCGCCTGGGCATACCTGGACGCAGAGTCGGACACCGGTAGCGGCGCTATCGACCTCCAGCTGAATAAAGATGGTTCCGGTTCTCTAAATGTCGGCAATGCCATACCGGGCGATAGCGGTAAACACATCTACAGACTTGAAAATGCAGGTAGAATTGCCGGCAACCTGGATATCCATATCCCGCCCGTGATAAATATTCCAGGCAGTCGGGGGGAGTTCACGGATGGGCGGGGCGACCTCGGCGCGAATGTGGAGGTAGCGCTCTTTTTGGATTTTGATGGCAACGGACTGTGGTCAGAAGGGGATGTTGTTTTAGGCACGGGCGGGACGCAAACTGGTGGGACTTTACGCTATGACTCGCTCAATAGCTTTGGCGGCAGTAGCTGGAAAGCAGTAGCAAAAATAAATCCGGGTCGACAGCTCAATCTCGTCCTGCTCTGGCGTATTCCCCTAACTGCAGGGAACGAAATCCAGGGCGATAGTGTTAACTTCGATATCATCTTTACCCTCGAACAACCATGCTGACCTTCCCACCACCAGGATTATCGGTTAGAGTTTCGCGTTTCACCTTCTATGTTATACTTACAGAGAGTGTTTAGTAACGCAATTTGTCATTCCAGCGGAGGCTGGAATCCAGAGCTGAGGAGAAACGTCTGGATTCCCGATCAAGTCGGGAATGACATTGATAAACAACCTCACTTACAGAAACTTGACACCTCTCTCACCGGCCTATGGACGATAATCTCAGAGACGTTTTCAACCAGATTGCACCGGGTTGGTACAACTATCGCCACCACACCATTTTCCGCCGTGAACTCGAGGCGCTGGCACAGGAATGGCGGGCCGGCACACTGCTCAATACCGGTTGCGGGCACGGGGCGGATTTCCTTCCCTTTGCCGCGCATTTTGAACTGCACGGCACCGATTTCTCAGAAGAAATGCTGAGGCTAGCCCGAAAATACGCGGAAAAGTACCGTTTTAGCGTCAACCTTACGCTGGCTGACGCAGCCTCGCTCCCTTACCGGGATGAATCGTTCGATTGTGCCATAGCCGTGGCTACTTACCACCACTTGCGGACAGAGCAACGTCTGACGGCGCTCCTTGAGCTAAAGCGGGTGCTTAAACCCAATCGCCAGGCATTTATTACCGTGTGGAACCGGTGGCAACCGCGCTTTTGGTTACACCGACGAATTGTATTTGTTCCCTGGCGCTCAAGAGACAAAACGCTCTATCGCTATTACAACCTTTTTTCTTATCGTGAACTCACACGATTGGTGAAACAAGCCGGGTTCGAACTCGTCAGGCTTTTCCCGGAAAGCAGGTACAGCCTCCCAATCAAGTTTTTCTCGCGAAATGTCTGTGCTGTAATAAAAAAACCTGCTCCTGAAGATTGATACGTTCATCTTCTTGATGATTAGTTGTTGTTTGATAATTGATTTTTGCGATTTGTAACTTGGGGGGTGGTTGGGCGGGGGGTCAGGGTGGTATACTGGTAAATACAGTAACAGGAGGTCGCATGCGCTGATGTTGACCAAGATAAAGTGCCCCAAGTGCAACACCGAAGGCACATTCTCCATCTCCGACCCGGTTTACGAAGGTCCCTACAAGTGCTGGAAATGTCATGAACTTTTTAAAATTCGCATGGAACATAACGCGCTTAAGTTCATGGAAGCTATGGCTCCAGAAGAACTCGCGAAATTCGAACAGGTTCAGGCTTTGAAGAACAAATTCAGGCGTCCTCAATAACCTGAGAATTAATAAATATCTAAAGGATACTGCGATGCCAGTCGTTATTGTGGAAATGTACGAAGGACGCACTATCGACCAGAAGCGTACGCTCGTGGAGGGCATTACCGCCGCCTTTGTGAAAATCGGGGTGCCTCCGGAGGCGCTCCAGATTATCCTGAAAGACGTCCCCAAGCATAACTGGGGCATGGGCGGCAAGCTCGCTTCTGAAAGATAGCGCGGGGAAGAAGGGGAATAATGGATTCCAGTGCACTGTTCGTTGTTATTTCTATCGTACTCGTGCTTTTGCTTTTTTCACTGTTGAGACGGCGCGGTGGCCCGGGAAAATACCCGGAGGTAGTCCAGTTTATCCTGTACGATGTCAAACTCAACCAGATTATCGCCGAGAACTTACCCAAGTACGAAAAGCCGCGGACTTTCGAGTACACCAACTGGACGATGAACAAGACCAGGATTGGATTTCTCAGCGAAACCCTGAAAAAGAACCTTAGCGAATCTTTTAAGCTGGTGGACGAGTTCAACAAAATCATCAAGGCGGCTAAAAAGGAAAAATCGGATTCCTATAAGCACCTTGACACGACCCGGTTAAGAGAACTTCTGGAAGAGTGCCGGAAAGAGCTCGAAGACTGGATGATGACCAACACCGGACAGAAGGAACTACCGCCCAAATACCCATCCCTTTCCAGCTTCTTTTTCGGCGAACGTTAGCGGGTTTATTTCGCGGAGCCGGGTTTCTCAATATCATAATAGACCGGTCCCCACTGCCGGGAATGGGATTCCTTCATCTTGCGCAAACGCTCCTGGAAAACCGCCGTGCCGATGTATTCCGTAGTCATTATGATGGCGTCTTCTTTATTATCCAGGTAATAGCCTTTCCGCAGGCCGGTTTTCTGGAAGCCATACTTGGTATACAGGTTCTGCGCCGTGGTGTTTGAGACCCGCACCTCCAGCGTGACGATACGTGCCTTGTGCCGTACTGCCAGGTCGATGATAGCGATGAGCAGGACTTCGCCGACCCCGCGCCGCCGGTACCGCTGACAGGAAGCGATGCTCATTACGTGCGCCTCGTCCGCCATTATCCACATCCCTGCGTAACCGAGGATGGGTTCCTCGTTTCCGGGCGCCGGTTCTACCCGGACCGGATTGAAAATAAGCTTTAGCCTTGCCAGAAACCCTTGTGACTCAACTGACGACACGGGTTTTGGTCCGGAACTGGGCGGAAGTGACTTTTTCTCGGTGACGACAATATAATATGCCAGGTTGTTCTCCAGTTCCCGGTCAAAGTTGGTCGGCGGCCATTCCGTGGGAAAAGCCTCTCGGTCAATCTGTACAACCTGCGCCACGTCTTCGCGGCGCATCCTGCGGACGTACATTTTCTATAACTCTCTAAACAATGATTCTAGCATAACAACCGTCAGCTATCAGCCATCGGTGAAGTAGTCAGTAATCAGTTGTCGGTTGACAGTTGTGAGTTTCTACGATGCGTAGCTAATCGTACGTACCGACATATATATTCCGTTTAATGTATTTTGGATATTGGAATTTCCTTGTTACTTGATTATTGGCACTTGGTGCTTTGGGCGTGGCTGGGCGTTGCCCTAAAACCCCAATGCATCCTTGTCACCCTGACCCCCTCTAGTGGGGAGAAAGGGGGGGGTTGACTATTGAAATTTGTGATTTGGACTTTTTCTCTAAAAGGGTCTCCGTGCCTACTGAGTAGGTGCTGGAGATTCTTCGTTCTTCCGATGCTTCATACCGAAACATCGGGACTCAGAATGACATTTGAGGCAAAGCCGCGTGGCTGTGATTGGGGGAGGAGTCCCAACCTATCCTTTTATTATATGTCACGTTATAATATGTGCACGGGGTAAAAGACCCCGAACTTGAGTTTCATCGCTTCGGATGGCATAAAACGGGGGTTTATCCAGTGCAGGAAGAGCAGGACCTTGTCCGCCGTGCGCGGCAGGGTGATAAAGAGGCTTTCGCGGCACTATACGAAAGTCATTATGGACGAATTTACCGGTACGTGGTCGTAAAAATCGGGAGAAGAGTCGAGGCTGAGGATATGACCCAGCAGGTCTTCGTGAAAGCATACAAATCGATAGCTTCATACCAGATGCAGGGCGCGCCCTTCAGCGCCTGGCTCTTCAGAATCGCTCACAACCAGATTGTCGATTACATCCGGAGAGTAAGTAAGCGGCCGACCATCCTGCTGGATGAATCGCTACCCATACCGGGTACAAGCGACCCCCAGGGGGAAGTCGAGCTAAAGTTGAATTTCGAGCAGGTGGTCGAGGCGACACGGCAATTGACCAAAGCCCAGCGGGAGGTTGTCAGTCTCCGTTTTGCCGGCGAGATGTCAATCTCAGAGGTAGCCGCGACGATGGGAAAGAGCGAGGGCGCTATCAAAGCGTTACAGCACAGCGCTATCCGGGCGCTACGCAAGACATTAAAGGCTGGCGAACACAATGGCAAAATATAACCGGTTCGACAACATATTAGACGCGTGCCTGGAAGACCTGCTGACCGGCAAAGGGACGGTGGAGCAGTGCCTCCAGAAGTACCCGGGACAGGCAGAAGCGCTCGAGCCGCTCTTGCGCACGGCTTTATCGGTGCGCCGCACGGTTGAAATCAAACCAACGCCGGAAATGATAGCCCACGGCAGGTACCATCTCCAGCTTAAAATGGCGGAAACAGGCAAACCGAAGCACGGAAGATTCTTGAGCTGGCAACCGCGCTGGGCAGTGGCAGTTATGGCAGTGCTTCTCGTTTTTCTAATGGGCAGCGGAGCCGTCCTGGCGGCTAACGGTAGCATGCCGGGTAACCCGCTTTACCCGGTGAAAATCGCCACCGAGAACCTGCGGGTGAAGCTATCCGGTTCGGAAGTAGAAAAAGCAGCACTCCTCACGACATACGCTGACCGCCGCGTCAAAGAGCTATTAAATGTCCTCGCGAGTGATAAACCCGACCCGGAAAAAGTAGAGGCAATTGCCGCGCGTTATAACGACCACCTGGTGAAAGCAAGCGCTATTACACGTGACGAGCAGACAGTTGCAGGTAAGGCATTGATGATGACCGCAACCGCGGAAACCACTCCTTCCACTGAATTAGCCGCACCCGCGGCCGTACCTGCGATTACCGCTACACCGAAGGTGTCCCAGGGAGGCACCAAAGCGCCCGCGGCGGAGGCCTTCACCCAAGACCGGGAAGCCGCTCCTCAACTTGCGGCGACTCGAGCAGAAGATGACGGGGAAAAGGACAAGCTCCGCAAGCTCCTCATTTACTATGGCGACCTGCATCCGCAGGAACTGGAGAAACTGCTGGAAAGTGACAAGGTCCCGGAGAAAGCTAAACCCGCCATCCGCCGCATGATACAGGATGCCAAATCTGCCTCTAAACAAGCCCAGAAGGACCTGGAATCCCGGCGGGAATCGAAATAGTAAGAAGCTATCAGCTGTCAGCAATCAGCTACAGGTACGTTTTGCAGGAAAACAATCTTCAGCGCAAACTCATTTTTGATGTTCATACTTTCTCAATGTCATCCCGGTATTATTACGTAGAAAATAGGAAGGTGCCAATCAAAAACACCCTTGTCATTCTGGAAGAGTCCGTTTCTCCAATATCGCGGAGGACGACAGCTTGCTCTGAGCGGCCTGTCCTGAACGGGGTTGAAGGAAGTCGAAGGGAAGAATCTCAGGGTGGGGTGTAACACTGCCGATTATTACAACTCGAAGCTAAAGGCTGAAAGCTAACCGCTAACTGCTATCCTTTCAATTCATTTTTCCGTTATATAGAATAGAGGAAGATAATTCAGGGAGTGGAGGTAAAATAACGATGCGTAACAGAATCCTGTTAGCTCTTGCGGTGCTTGTATCGGTTCTCGCCGGTCTGTTTCTGGTTGGGTGTCAGACAGCCACCCCGGGCACAGCCGGCACATCCAGTCAGCAGGTCGGCTTGTGGGTCACGGGCGAAGGCAAGGTCCAGGTAGTGC
>JAUYDN010000208.1 GCA_030691775.1 Dehalococcoidia bacterium | reverse complement strand
CAAAAAACTCACCTATCAAGTGAAAGACACCAGCACAAATAAGTTTTTCCTCTCCCCCCAAGGGCTTTGCCTTAAAAGTCGAGTGACCTTGTCACCCTGACCCCCTCTGGTGGGGAGAAAGGGGGGGTTGACTATTGAAATTTGTGATTTGGACTTTTTCTCTAGAAGGGTCTCCCTGCCTATTGAGTAGTGGCGGAGATTCTTCGTTCGCTTCGCTCCTCAGAATGACATTTGGGGCAACGCCCCCTCAAGGGAGAAGCTATCCAGGCGGGTTTAGAAAAATTCACGGTTGACGAAGATTAATCTCCCCGCTCCACGCTTCTATAGTTTGACCAGCTTCGCCGTGTATATATCCGGGATGGCGAGTATCTTCTTGCGCACGTCCTCCGGCAGAGATTCATCCAGCGCCAGAATCATCAGCGCCTGCCCCCGCGGCTTCAGCCTGCCCACCAGCATCGAGTTGATGTTGATATTCGTCGTGCCGGTAACATTACCCACGGCGCCGATGATGCCCGGCCGGTCCAGGTGGTCGCAGAAGAGGAAGTAACCGCCCGTCGGCACCACATCTATCCAGTAATCGTTAACCCGGACGATATGCGGTTCATTGCGCATTACCGTTGTCGCCACGGTGGTCGTGCCGCCGGTGGTCGTCGCGATAAGAGTCAGCAGGCTCGTATAGTTTTCACAGGTTGACACCTTTTCCTCGACCACGCTCATTCCACGCCGTTTCGCTACCAGGTTAGCGTTCACCAGGTTAACACGCTCTTCGCTGATAAGCTCGAGCATCCCGCCCAGCACGGTTGATTTCAGAATGCTTGTGTCGTAGTTGGCGATTTCACCCTCGTAGCGGATGCGGATAGACTTTATCTGCCCCTCGGTGAGCTGGCTCAAGAGCCTACCAGCGGCCCGGGCAGTGTTCAAGAAAGGTCCGAGTACAGCGAAGGTTTCCGCGGCGACATAAGGTATGTTCACGGCATAGCGCGCCGGACGCCCGTTGATGACATCGATAATCTGCTCGGCGACATCTCTCGCGGCGGTGACCTGCGCTTCTTCGGTGGAGGCTCCCAGGTGCGGCGTTACGATGATACCATCGACTTTAAAAAGCGCGTTTTCCGTCACCGGCTCTTTGGTGAACACATCGATAGCGGCGCCGGCAATCCTCTTCTCAGTCACCATCCGGGCGAGCAGTTCCTCATCGATGATGCCACCGCGCGCGCAGTTGATAATCCTTGCCGTTGGTTTCATCATCGCGAACTCTTTTTCACTGATAAGCCCGCGGGTCTGAGCGTTCAGTGGAATGTGGACGGTGATGAAGTCGGACTCCTTAATCAACTGCTCGAAAGTAACGAGCGATACGTTTAGCTGAGAAGCACGTTCCGCGGAGACGAACGGGTCGAACCCGATTACCCGCATGTCCAAGCCACGTGCACGGCGTACCACTTCCGAGCCGATGTTCCCCAACCCGATAACGCCGAGGGTCTTGCCACGCACCTCGATACCCATGAATTTATTGCGGTCCCACTTGCCGCTTTTGAGCGAGGCATTTGCCTGCGGAATGTGCCGCGCCAGCGCCAGCATCATTGCGATGGTGTGCTCTGCGGCTGAGATTGTGTTGCCTGTGGGCGCATTGACGACGACGATACCACGCTGGGTAGCCGCATCCACGTTGATGTTATCGATGCCCACACCTGCCCGCCCGATGACCATCAGCTTTTTACCCGCCTCAATCACTTTATCGGTGACCTGCGTCTGACTGCGTACGATGAGTGCTTCATAATCACCGATAATTTTAATCAGCTCTTCAGGCTTCAGGTTGGTTTTCACGTCCACGTGGGCGCAGGCGCGTAAGCACTCGATGCCTTCTTCGGACACGCTATCAGCTACCAACACGTTCACTGTCATATGATTTTCCTTGAATTACCAGCATTCAGCCGCCGGCGGTCAGTGTTCAGCTACAGATTCTAATTTCCCATTTATTTTATTGCTGATTGCTACAAGCTAATAGCTACTTTGGTTGATACCCGTGCTCCGGCAGGGACTTTCTCAGTGCGGACAGCGTATCCTCGATGTCTTTTTCGGAGCACAGACCCAGGTGCCCGATGCGGAAGATTTTACCTTCCAGGCTCCCCTGTCCGCCGCTCAGCACGACCCTGTATTTATCCCTCATCGTCTTGCGCATTTTATCCGCGTCAACACCCTCCGGTGGCCAGATGGCAGTGACGGTATTGGAGGCGATTTTCTCTTCTACAGGTAAAAGCTTCAGCCCCATTGCTTTCACGCCTTTGCGGGTCTGTTCCGCCAGCCGGGCGTGCCGCGCGAAGACATTCTGCAGTCCTTCTTTCAGCATCATATTAAGAGAAATGCTAAGGGCGTAGACCACAGAAATCGCCGGCGTCCAAGGCGTCTGGCCTCTTTCCAGGTAGCGCTTGGCGCGGGTGATATCCCAGTAGACCTTCGGCATTTTAGAAGCGGCGTGGGCTTTCCAGGCGGTCTCACTGATGCTGAGCATGGTCAGTCCCGGAGGCGCCATCCAGCCTTTCTGCGAGCCGGTAATGGCGACATCGATTTGCCATTTGTCCACCGGGCAATCGATACTGCCCAGACTGCTGATAGCATCGACGATAAGGAGCTTACCGAACTCCTTGGCGGTCCTTGCAATCGATGCGAGGTCGTTGGTGACGCCTGTCGAAGTTTCGTTATGGGTGACGAGCACAGCCTTGATTGTAGCGTCTTTCTGGAGTGCGGCTTTGATAGCGCCGACATCGACCGCTCTACCCATTTCGGCTTTTATAGAAACGACTTCTGCGCCAAAAACCTGGGCAATGGTAGCAAAGCGGTCCCCGAACACACCGCAGGTCGCCGAAAGTACCTTATCACCCGGCGAAAGTACGTTAACAATCGCTGTTTCCATACCGCCCGTACCTGAACCCGTCAGACACAGGACATCATTTTTTGTCTGGAACATGGTTTTCAGGTTCGCAGTCACCCCGTTTAACATCTCCGCAAACTCAGCGCCCCGGTGGTTGATCATCTGCTTGGTCATAACCTGCAGGACTTCCGGGGGGCAGGGGGTGGGTCCCGGGATACGTAGGTTCTCCATGCTCTCTCCTTTCTGCTCGCTGTTATTTCGCGATAACCACCCCGATATATCGAGGCGGTGTTTGTCCCTAAACTATAATTGCTCGCCATTCACCGGGTATCAAGAGGTTGTTTATTATTGTTGTTCTCCGGCTTGGCCCGAGAATCCAGTCAACTGACCTTCTCTCCTGGATTCCAGCCTCCGCTGGAATGACAGAATACTGTTGCTAATCACCTTCGGTAATCACAACCTTGACAAAGCGGTGTTTGCCGATTTTTACAATGCTTCCGTCGCGGTAAGACATAATAGCACTTTCTATTTTAGCACCATCGATGCTGACCGCGCCTTGTTGTATCAATCGGTTGATTTCACTCTTACTCTTTACCATTCCTGCCTTCACCAGCGCATCCCGGATATCTTCCCCGGGGTTTACCTTGATTTCCTCGACTTCCTCGGGCATTTCCCTTTTCTGGAAAACCCTTGTAAAGTGGTAGTTCGCCTGTGCCGCCGCATCCGCTCCGTGAAGCTGGGTGACCAGGTCGCGGGCGAGCCGTTTCTTCAGTTCCATCGGGTTGGTCTTACCACCCGCCAGTTCCCTGTTCAATTCTGCCAGCTCTTCGTCCGGTACATCGGTCAACAAATCGAAATACCGGATAAGCGTACTATCCGACAGGGACATTACTTTACCATAAATCTCGTGCGGGGGCTCATCGACACCGATGTAGTTGCCCAGGCTCTTACTCATTTTCTGTACGCCATCCAGCCCCACGAGCAGTCCCGTCATGAAACACTGCTGGGGCTTCTGTCCTATCATCGCCTGGAGTTCCCTTCCGACGAGGAAGTTGAATTTCTGGTCCTGTCCGCCGAACTCCACGTCCGCCTGAATCATAACGGAATCGTAGCCCTGCAACATGGGGTAGAGTAGCTCGGTGACCGCGATTGGTTTGTTGGCGTGGAAGCGGTTATTGAAGTCTTCCCGTGCCAGCATCTGCGCAACGGTGAACTTGCTGGTGAGCCGGATGACGTCTGCCAGCGAGAACTTACCGAACCATTCGCTCTGCCAGCGTACTTCGGTTTTAGCGCGGTCGACAACCTTGAAGAATTGCCGCATATATGTATCGGCGTTTTCTTTCACCTGTTCGGCGGAGAGCATAGGGCGGGTGATGGAGGCGCCGGAGGGGTCGCCGATTTGCGCCGTCCAGTCGCCCACAATGAGCACCACCTGGTGCCCGATTTCCTGGAACTGGCGGAGTTTACGCAATCCAACCATGTGACCGAGGTGAATATCCGGCGTTGAAGGGTCGAAACCCTCCTTGAGCCGGAGCTTTTTCCCTGATTTGAGCAGTTGCACCAGTTCCTGTTCAACGATGATTTCCGAGACGCCACGTTTAAGCAGGTATCTCAGTTCTTTATCCGTAAAGTCGGTTTTTATTTTATCCATATATAATTAGTTATCCTGTCCCGAGAGTATTTCTCTGCCCCGCTCGATGTCCGCGGCGATTTGCTGTTTGAGCGTCTCGACATCTTCGAATTTCTTTTCTCCGCGAAGCCGTTCGATGAGTTCTATCTTGAGTTCTTTGCCGTAGATATCGCCCTTATAATCGAGGATATAGACCTCGATGGTACGCTTGTTGTGCGCACCAAAGGTCGGACTCCTCCCGATATTTGTCATCGATTGATAAGGTTTACCTTCGATATACGCGCGGGTGGCATAGACACCATCCGGCGGCAGGGCTTGTTTGCTATCGACATCGATATTAGCGGTGGGAAAGCCGATATCCGAACCCCGCCGTTGCCCGGTAACGACTTTACCCCGCAGGCTAAAGGGCCGTCCGAGGAGCCTGGATACTTTGTGCATGTCTCCCGCGGCGAGGGCATTCCGGATGGCGGTACTGCTAATGACATCGCCGTTGATTTTCTGCGGTAGCATAACGGTAACGGTAAAACCCATTTCCTTGCCCAGCACCTGAATTTCGCCGACCTTGCCGGTCCGGTTTCTCCCCAGGGCGGCATCGGGTCCCACCACCAGTCCTTTCATGCGGAGATGTTTCACGAGTAAACCCAGGAACTCACGGGCAGTGAGCTGTGACAGTTCCCGAGTAAAAGAGAGCATGACGACAATATCTATACCGTCCTGCTTTAGAAGCTCCTCGCGCTCGGACAGCGTGGTCAGGTAGGATAATCTGGTACGCGGAGAAAATAGCTCGCGGGGGTGTGTTTTGAAGGTAACGGCGCCGCTGAGCCAGCCTTTTGTTCTTGCCTGCGATGCTACCTCGTCGTTAAGACGTTTGTGCCCGAGGTGGACGCCGTCAAAAACTCCGACAGTAAGGACAGTATCCTTCGAAGGTGAAAACCGGGCAAGTTCTTCCTCGACCTGCATAGCACAATCCAGATTGCGGAAAAGGCGGTGAGTAGTTTAATTCTATCTGCTTACAAAAGAGGAGTCCTTTTGCGGACTCCTGCAGGCATAAAAAGCGCCTGATTGCATTTATAGTAGCATAAGGATGGTGGTTAAGCAAATTTGAGAGAAGGAGAGTGTTTTGTAACGTAATTTGTCATTCCAGCGGAGGCTGGAATCCAGAGCTGAGGAGAAAACATCTGGATTCCTGGTCAAGTCGGGAATGACATTGATAAACAGCCTCAGAGAAAGCGTGAATCGACCACCGCTTGGTGCGGTCTCTCGACCTAATACGAGCCGGGCATCGGGATTTGGGAACCACTTAGTGTAGTGTCTCAATAACAGCTTTACAATTCTGAATAAAAGATGCCAGTTCTTACACAGCGCCTCATCCCCCCGCACCAAGTGCGGGGCAGGCTCTTGCCCCTTCTCCGCAGGAGGCTGTTAAAAATATGATAGTAATTAACTCCCATTCCTGTTCCCGTGATAATGTTCGGTAGTGACAAGCTGTTTTCTTCCATTTTTGCCTGCTAATCCTGTTCAGATTGGCTATTTCCCACCCAATTAAGAGCTAT
>JAUYDN010000133.1 GCA_030691775.1 Dehalococcoidia bacterium | reverse complement strand
CAATCATATTAACCCTCTGGATGGATTCTTCAAAGAAGGCGTGGCACGTGGCGCTGCTCTCTGCCAAGCGAAAGGGATAGAAGTAAGTACGGCTGTACCCTACTCCATCAGTATCCTTCACCAATCAGGGAAAACACTAGTGATAGCTGCTGCTACCCCGTACAATCGGGTCAATGGAATAGCCAGGTCCGCAATAATCCCCGTACACAAGGGATCCAATCAGATTTGGATCCTGAGTGAGAAAGACAGCCAGCCCACTCGGGAGTGGAGTATTGAGGGTCATTTAGTCAACGTCCCTCAAGAAGGAAACCTTACTGTGAATCTAAAATGGGGTGAGGGGGGGAAGGAAGAGGAAAATATGAGCGTCGAAGGATGCGGGCTGCCAGGCGCCATCAGTTTTCCCCCTCAGTGCGACGAGACCACATTGGGAAAGCAAATGGATGAAAGATATGGATGGTATTTTGGGGTTGCAAAAGACTTGCGAAAGCTGGTAGGTTTTGCACGAGATCCCCTAGTTCGATTTCTTGTACCCCGAGCCGGTTCGGCGACCGAAGCCGAGCGCATGGCCGACGAATTGCTTAGAGTACCCGAGGCCGATTTGCGTCAGTCCGAGGGCATAGACGTCGAAGGGGAATGTCACCTCACTGATCAGGAACTCGAACTTGCAATGAAAACAGACTATTTTGAGATGCGCAAGCAAGTGGCAATCCAGCGTGGTCTGCTGTCTGCTGAGGCAACTGAAGTCCTGGACAGGGCCTTGTCTGTCGTGGTCCCCCGGAGTCCCACAAGCACAGACCAGCTCATAAGTGAAGCAAACAAGCTATTGAACTCAAGCCAAAATTGTTCCCCGTGCATACAGTATTGGCAGCAACTCACTCAATGGTTGCACCAGCTACAACTGGCTCGCGATAACCTCTCAGTGGCTTCGGCGACTGCGACTGCCATGGGAGCGCTAGCCGATTGTCTGTACAAGGAAAAGATCATTACCGAAGAGGAGTTCTCCCACATACAAGGGGTAAGCTGGAGTTTCCATTGTGACCTTTGAGAAAGCATCGTCTGACCAGCGTGTCCGTGACTTGTGGAACCGGGGCAAGTTCTGGGAAATCTTCGGATTCACCAGTGGGGACTTCACCGCCTTGGGACTTGCCAAACAGTATTCCGCGTTAACCAAAGTGCGCCGCGACCAAGAGGACATGCGAATAATCGACGATGCCTTTGCGGTTCTGAACGCTCCTATGACCAGGCAATTCTACGAGGGTTGCCGCATGGTAATGCAAAGTGTCCAGAAAGAACTTGGGGATTCTAGGTTCGCGAGCGTTGAAGACAAGATTTGGTCAGACCTTTGGGGATGGGTATCACCAAGGTGGCAGTCGCCACCCGAGGAATTGGTACACGCGTTAAAGACTAAATTCAGGCAGACTGATGCAGCCGACTCAAAAACGAGTGAAAGACGTAACAAGAGGGCCGAGTCTGGTGAGAGTCAAAAGGCCGCAGACATAGAATCGGTTGTGAGTGCCGAAGCGTTTGCACAGAAGACAAGATGCCAGGGTTGCGGCAAGTTCGACCATACATTGAGGGTCGTCGCCTTCCCCTACGTCATCAGCATATTGATAGCCTCATTCAAAAGATTCGGCGAGCCTGGCATCTTCTGCTATCGGTGCCGCTGCACGAAGTCCACTAAATGGGCTATCGTGTCACTTCTCTTTGGCTGGTGGAGTTTATGGGGATTCTTCTGGAATATTGGGGCTTTAATAGATAACTTCCGCGGTGGCAAGATGCCAAAGGAGAGCAATAAGGAGCTTGTTGCGAAGCTAGTACGGGCACATATGGCGCTGGGCCGAATACCTGAAGCCCAGGCCGCCTCGGAGGACTTGCTCGATTATGGCCCTAATGAAGAGGCATCGCGCCTCGTGCAGGAATTAGATACGGCTTATCCGGAGTTTTCTCCAGCGAATGTCCCAAGATTTCGGCTAGGCTATCTTACTGTCGTATTCGCTATATTGGGTATGTACACATTCGCAGGTATCGCTATGTTTGGTGGGACATCTACAGCCCCTACGACTCCGTCACCAATTAGACCGGGACCCACATCCCCAATGCCGACAACATCAGCGCCTCGTACCACACCCAGTCCGTCGCTTCCATCGAACAGATCCGCTTTATCGACTCAAATCACAACGAATAAAGCCCGCTTGTCCGAACTTGAGACCCAGATTCATGCGATTGACACTGAGTTGGATGGCTATAAATCGCGGATGGACGCGATCCTCTCCCGCTACCCTTCGCGTCAGGCTCCGGAACCTTACTATTCTCAGTATAACGACTTGGTTCGACAATATAACTCGCGTCTTGCTTCTAGAAACAGCTTGATGAAGAATTACAAGGACTTGCTTGAGTCAACCAATACTCTTATCGACCAATATAACCTAACCCGTTGAAGAAAAAGGGATCCAAATATGAAAAACCCTGTAGTTCCAGTTCCCAGACGGCCTGCGACAACCATCGCTTCCTCATCTTCGGTAACCACCAGGAACAGGATGCCGCCCGGCTTGAGCACGCGCTCCATTTCCCGGATTGCCCTGCGGATGCTCTCTATAGCCCCATGATTGAGTGCTTTGGTGCACACGAGCGCATCGAAGAAGCTGTCCGGGTAGGGCAATGGTTTATACATGGATGCGGAGGCTAGTTCAGCCGTCAAATTGGTCTCCGCCAGCAATTCTCCCGCCATCTTCAACCCCTCGGCGGATGAGTCCAGACCATAGACCTCGTAACCCTTTTGTGCCAGATAAATTACGTGGCGTCCTGCTCCACAACCGAGGTCCAGCACCCGTCGCACATTCCGCGCTCCAAATAACGCTACCACTTCAGGCATGTCCTCGTGGGGTTGCTGTAGCCAGGCGCCGTGTTTCTGGTAGATTGAATCCCAGTCTTATATTTCTGTCATAGGTGCATTCAACGATTTCTTCTACTGTTGAAGGGTGGTTTCAAGTAATGACAGTATTTTGGAGTTTAGTATTTAGAGTTTAAGATTTTCTCTCGTGGTATTCCAGTGCATTCCGTATTGCCCGCGCACCACGCTCCGGCGAAAAGAAGAGCGGGATGCCGCCGTCACGCAGTCTCACCGCAATCGCCCGCGTCTCGTTGACCGCTTCCGGAGAGTTATACCCGAGCACTACCGCCACCGGTTTCGGTGTCCGTTTGCGCAATTCCAACAGTAAATTGATTTCCTTCTCCAACTGCTCCGAGGCGCGGAACTGGGACATCACCGAGGTCATCAGCACCAGGTTATCGATATTGGCATCCGCTTCCAGGATATCCATGATGCGCTGGATTTCACGGCGGTTGACACCGGGGTCGATAGGATTCCGGTAGCCCGCGCCGATGAGCAGGAAGAATTGCGCCAGCTGGTCATAGGAGCCCTGGGTCAATGACGGCACTTTAAGACCTGCCTCCGCGAAAACATCCGCGATTGCCACCGATTGTCCGCCCGAACCACCTGCAATCCCCATCCGGTTTCCGTAGACCGGACGTAAACTCAAAATAGCGGTCAGCGTATCCGCCAGTTCCTCGATGCTGTAGACCGTGATGGCGCCGCACTGCTTTACCGCCGAAGTCCAGACCGCCACGGGCACTGCCAGCGACCCGGTATGCGAGGCAATCGCCCGGCCGCCCTCTTCCGTGCGCCCGCCTTTCCAGATGACCACCGGCTTTTGTGCGGCAACCTCTTTCAACGCCTTAAGGAAGCGGGGACCGTTCCGCGTGCCCTCGATGTACATGCCGATAGCCTTGATTTCGGGGTCCCGCGCAAAGTACTCCAGGTAATCGGTACTTTCCAGGACGGCGCCGTTACCGAAACTCACCGACCTGTTGATTTCCAGACCCTGCAGGTAGGATTCCTCGGAGAAGGTGATGGCGTGGGTGCCGCTTTGCGAGATGAAGCCCACCGGACCTTTGAACCCGGTCTTCTGGCGCGGTGTCTGCCGGATGCCCACAGAAGGATTGTAGATGCCCATGCAGTTGGGTCCGATGAGGTAGAAATCAGCCTGCCTGGCACGTTCGGCGAGAGCTCTGCCGAGGCGGGTGCCTTCTTCGGTGTCGGTCTCGGTGAAGCCGGAAGTGAAAAAGTGCGCTGCCGCCACGTTCTTCCTGATACAGTCCTCCAGGATGCGGTAGGCAACCGGCCGCGGTACTGCCACGATGACGAGGTCGACCGGCTCCGGTATATCCATCAGGCTCGTGTAGTTTTCGATGCCGAGCGCCTTGATACCCTCGAACTCGCCCGGGTCGACCTGCACGGAGTAGAGCTTGCCCTTGAAACCCATCTGCCCGCGCAACCACATGTAGTTGGTGACACCTTTATCCCCGACGACGGCAACCACTTTTGGATTGAACGCCCTATCCAGGCGGGCGAAGTCAACGCTCATTTTGATTCCTTTCTCCGCAATCCAGCGTTTGAATTCTCCCTTTATAAAGGGAGATACAGAGGGATTTTAGAACTTTGAATCCCCCTAAATCCCCCTTTTTCAAAGGGGGGAGCCTCGTACTTGTTCTAGCAATCAGCTACTGGCTATCAGCTTTCAGCTATCTCTCCTCCCCCCGCTGAAAGGAGAGGTGAAATGTTTAAATCGCTACTCTTGTCACCCGCACGCCCGTCCTCTCATCGAGGTCTACGAGCGCCGACGTGCCGGTCAGTGAGGGCGAGCCGCTGTAGTAAGCCGCCGGGCTATCGCAGACACAGCGGAACACGGGCACATGCCCCAGCGCCACGTAGTCGGACTCAGTGCGCGCAATATCCTCTTCGGTGATGTGGTAGCTGGGGAAAAGCGGCGATTCCGTACCCACAAAATAGCCGTGTGCCATGACGATATTCCACGCGCCGTCGTGCTTTACAGGGGGCATATCCTCCAGCGGACGCACATCGCCGTAGTGGGTATCGATTGGTTTCCCGCGGATGGAGACATCGAGGTACGGCAGGTCCAGGGTTTCAGCGGAGCGGAAGACGTGCAGGTTGCGGCAGTCCTCCCAGAATTCGGTTTTAGAATACACGGAGCCGGGCACCAGGCAATCGTGGTTGCCGGGCAGGACGGTAATGGGTATGGGCAGGCGGCGGAACTGCTCCCTTACAAACTCCAGCACTTTCTCTTCGATGCGGTTATGGTCGAAAAGGTCCCCGGCGATGAGCATTAAATCGGCGCGGCTCTTGATAGCCAGGTTGACCACCGCCTCCAGGCTCCGGCAGGCTTTATCCTCCGGGAAGGCGATGTGCAGGTCGGCGGTGTGGAGAATACGGCAGGGAGGTTTATGGTGCGGGGTGTTCATGCAAATGGAGTCCTTTCAAAAACAACTGGCAAACGTAACAATTAACTAAGGTGATACCGGTCAATCTCTCCCCCGGATTTTGCCTCAAATGTCATTCTGAGTCCCGATATCATCGGAACGATGCTATCGGGAGAACGAAGAATCTCCCAGCCTGCAGAGTAGGCACGGAGACCCTTCCCTCGATTTTCATCGGGGTCAGGGTGACAGATAAGAGCACTTTTGGAGCAAAGCCCCCTCTAGTTAAGGGAGAAGTTAATCGGTTCACAATTAGGGATTATCATAGCACGAGAAAGAGGCGGAAGACAAAGTGCGTCATAACACTTCATCAGGAGAGTTTATAGCACTGGTATATTGTCATTCCAGCGAAGCCTGTCCCGTACAGTGATACGGGAGCTGGAATCCAGATTCTCGGGTCAAGCCTGAGAATGACATCAATAAATATTAGTATACGAACTCGACCAGATGAGTACTTACGATATTAAAAATGCTAAATACTCAGTTTAAAACACACCGGAAAGATAAAACGAGGAAACAATGCTTGGGAAATTTTTCTTAAGTCGCTTAAGAGGTACCCAGTTGAAGGATGCTGGGTTTATTTTCCTCTGATTCTCCTCACCTCAAACACCACCGGGTTTTCTGCGTCCGGGCAGGCGAGCGTGGATATGTCTTTATCCTTGCTCCATGGAAAAGCGCCGCCGAACATCAGAGTGCGTACGCTGGGAAACATGGCGTTAAAGGCGGAAAGACAGATACCCTCCGGAGTCTTGCCCGTAATTGTCCACTCGTCCCCCACCTTGTGACCGGCGCCGCAGGTGCCCTTTTGTGAGACGACCTTAACCTTTATTTCGTAGCGGTCTGGCATGTTAACACCTCCTGATGCGCTAAACCTGTACCCCCTGTTTCTCCGCAGGGAGAATTTACACCAAATTGAGATGGCTAGCTTTTCGAATTCGGTGAAACGCTGGACGGAACCTGGGATGCCCAAGGCGGTTGTTTCGGTGAATATGGCTTTTTGTTTAGTGATGTTTTATACGCTAGAGTTGGTCCCTCATATTTAACATCAATTTCAAGCTCTTGGAAAGTTAGGTATTCGCTGAAATGCTCCGATGCAAATTCATAAGCAGGTTGGTTTAAGAGTGTCATTCCTGCGTCGCAACCACCAAATCTGCAAGCATAAACTACAGAAGGGCCAATCACCGTAAGCCCATCTTGCAAGACAATGAGGCTGGACTTACCATAATCAATACCAATACCTAATCCCACATCTGTGAGCACAGATATAAAGCAATTCCTTCGCGCTTGATAGAGCTGGTGAAAAAAATGATGACACTCGTCAGCGGCTTTAATTGCCCAATAGACACCATCTTGACCAGTATAAAATTCTGGGAAAAAAGCAAGGATGCCATCACCGGTGAATTTGTCAAATACGCCATAATTTTCAAGCACGATGGAGGACAAGCCTGAACACAATGTGCTTATGAACTCCGCGTACAATTGAGGTTGTCTAGCTTTGAGCATAAGCTCGGTTGATCTACGTATATCTACCGACATTACTACGGCAAAACATGATTCCGAAGCCTCAAATAGCCTCCTGAATTCTTCAGATTCTAATAGTTTCCTTCTAGCTGATTCATTTACCCTATATAGTAAGTGATGAAGTCTTTGTTTTTTCGTTAACTCATCTATATTGTTCTGCAATTCATCTATCTTCTTTTTTTGTTCCTGCTCAGATTCTGCTTTTCCCGCAACCTCACGAGTGAGTTTCCTGTTTTCAGTTCTTAATTGGGATATCTCTTTTTCGAGATCATCTTGTTTGTATAAAAAGCCTTCGTCTATGCTAACGCCCATTGAGGTTAATGTGCCGGGCTCCTTTAAGAAGTCCAGTGGATATTTCGAACCCACATAAAAACTACCAGTTGGGATGCCAGACAAACTAATACCAGCAGGGTCTAGTTTTAATGTACGTATTCGACCTTGGCTAAGCCGTTCATAATCCAACGACATTGAATCAAATTTTTTACCCTGAGTCGGCTTCTCTTTTTTGGTTTTCTCTTCGTCTTTTTGTTCATCTGAATCTGGTTTCTTATTTACATCGTCGTTTGTCATCGATTGCCTCCTTGGAATTCCGCAAATACAAATATATTTATTGAATTCGAATAGGTACGAATTGGTCCAATGAGCTTGTTATTTTATTATCCGCGTCGCCTTCATAAAGTCCTGCAATACCTCCGGCACCACCACCGTGCCGTCCGCCTGCTGGTAGTTTTCCAGGATGGCAATCATGATGCGCGGCAGGGCAAGTCCCGACCCGTTGAGAGTGTGCACATACCGCGGCTTGGCGTCCGCGGCGGGGCGGTAGCGGACATTGGCGCGTCTCGCCTGGAAATCCCCGCAATTCGAGCAACTGCTGACCTCCAGCCACTCACGACAGCCCGCCGCCCACACATTGATATCGTAAGACATCCTCGAGCCGAAGCCTAAATCGCCGGTACACAACTGCGTGATACGGTAAGGCAAGCCCAGTCGCCGGCAGACTTCCTCGGCGTTGCGCACCATCTTTTCCAGCTCTTCGTCCGATTTCTCCGGCTCGGTGAACTTGTACATTTCCACTTTATCGAACTGGTGCCCGCGCTTGATGCCGCGCACGTCCTTGCCCGCAGACATTTTCTCGCGGCGGAAGCAGGGTGTGTAAGCGACATAGTTGAAGGGCAGTTGTCCCGGCGGGATGATTTCATCGCGGTGGAGGTTGGTCAGCGGCACCTCGGCGGTGGGCACCCACCAGAAATCGTCTTCGATATCGTGGTAAAGCGTATCCGCGAACTTTGGTAGTTGCCCGGCGCCAACCAGGCAGTCGCGCTTGACCATAAAGGGCGGGTAGATTTCCGTGTAGCCGTGCTCGGTGGTGTGCAAGTTCAGCATAAAGGCGATGACCGCCCTCTGCAAACGTGCGCCGGCGCCCCGCAACACATAAAACCGCGTGCCCGAGAGCTTGACGCCGCGGTCGAAATCGATGATATTCAGCGCCGGTCCCAGGTCCCAGTGCGCTTTCGGCTCGAAGGGGAAGGCCTTCGGCTCGCTCCACATCCTCACGATAGGGTTATCCGTATCATCCTTGCCGATGGGGACGCGGGGGTCGGGGATATTGGGCAGACGGAGCAGGAGGTCGTTCAACTGCTCTTCGATGGACTTAACCGCGTCTTCCATCTCCCGGATTTTATAGCGCAGGAGGCGGCCGTCTTCCGCACCTTCTATCTGACGTTCTTTAGAGGTCTGCTTGCGTGAACGACGGTGCTCTTCCAGCTCGGTGATTTTCTGGCGGCGCTCGGCATCCAGCCGCAGGACTTCATCGAGTGGCGTCGTGTCATGCCGGTTCGCCAGTGATTGGCGCACTATATCTGGATTATCACGGATAACTTTAAGGTCTAACATACAATAACCCTCATACCCAATTTGTCATTCCCGCCCCGTGTCGTGGCACGGGGTAAACTCCGGCGGGAATCCACTCCTCTACGTGAGCTTTAATACCCGTTCGCTTACGCTCATGATACACTTTGAAAAGGGTGTCCGTGTCTACTGATAAATGCAGGATGTTCAAGGTACTTTGTAACTTCAGAATCACGCATTTTTCATCTAAAAACCTCTGGTGTATCAAAGCTTGGTTGTCATTTCCCCATATAATTAAGACGAGGTCTCTCCTTGGTAGGTAACGACTTCTCCTGCCTCACCCTGAGATTCTTCGTCGTCCTTAGGGGAGGTTGGGGCACGGACTCCTCCAGAATGACAGATGAGGCTATCCTTCAATCGCATTTGTTTAGGATTTAGAGTTTAGTGTTTAGAGTTTGTCTCTTCACTCTCCCTTTTCTTTTAACTGCGGGAACAGGATGACTTCGCGTATCGACTGGTTGTTGGTGAAGAGCATCACCAGCCTATCGATGCCCACGCCGAGACCGCCTGCCGGAGGCATGCCGTGCTCCAGCGCCAGTAAAAAGTCCTCGTCCACCGTTTCTTCTACGTCGTGCTGTTGCCGCTCCCGCGCCTGCTGGAGAAACCGTTCCCTCTGCTCCAGCGGGTCGTTCAACTCCGTGAAAGCGTTGGCGATTTCCATGCCGCCGGCGAACGCCTCGAACCGCTCCACCACCCGCGCCTCGCCCGGTTTGCGCTTGGCGAGCGGCGATAGCGAGGCAGGGTAGTCTACGAGGAATACAGGTTGCAACAGCTTCGGTTCGACGAACGTGGAGAGCAAATCGTCCACCAGGTGCGCCCAGTTCTTCTGCGGGTCGACCTCGATGCCCTTTTCCCGCATCTTCGACCGTAACATTTCGGCGTTCGGGTACTGCACGAAGTCGATGCCGCTATGCTGTGTGATAGCTTCACGCAGTGATATCCTCTGCCACGGCGGTTTTAGCTCGATTTTCGTGCCGGCGAATTCAATGGCTGTCGTGCCGAGTACCTGCTGAGCCAGCGTCGAGACCATTTCCTCCACCATTTTCATTACTTCGTTGTAGTCGGCATACGCTTCGTAGCTTTCCAGCGTGGTGAACTCCGGGTTATGCGTGGCATCGATGCCCTCGTTGCGGAAGATTCGCCCCAGCTCATACACCTTCTCGAACCCGCCGATGAGCAGGCGCTTGAGGTGCAGTTCCGTGGCGATGCGCAGATAGAGGTCTCTATCCAGGGCATTATGGTGCGTGATGAACGGCTTGGCAGTTGCGCCGCCGGCATCGGGCCAGAGGATGGGTGTCTCCACCTCGATAAAACCGCGCCCGTCCAGGAATTGCCGCACATTGTTGATGATATTACTGCGAAGGCGGAACGTCTTGCGTACCTCCTCGTTACTGATAAGGTCGAGGTAGCGCTGGCGGTAGCGTATCTCGACATCGCTCAACCCGTGCCATTTCTCCGGCAGTGCCTGTAACGACTTCGCCAGCAGGGTGAGGCTATTGACTTCAATGGTCGGCTCTTTACTGCGCGTGCGGAAGACCTTACCCGTCGCGCCGATAAAATCACCGATATCGAGCTCTTTGAACAGGTTGAAATCGGCTTCCTTGATACGGTCTTTGCCGACCATGAGCTGTATTTTACCGCTCTCATCGCGCAGGTCGAGGAAGGAGACCTTGCCCATACTGCGGTTCGCCATCACACGCCCGGCGACCGTCACGGTAACCTGTTCGGATTTACTTTCCTTTTCCTGCTGTCCGAGCAAGTCGATTGTCTGCCGGGCGGTGTGCGTGCGCTTAAAACGAGGCGGGTACGGGTCGATACCCATCGCCCGGATGTTGTTTAGCTTTTGCAGGCGCTGTTCCGAAATACGTTCCCCTCTGGTCGACATAGCAATTCACCCACTTTATGTAATAGCATATATTAACATAGAAATCCTAAACACTAAACCTTGTTCCTGCGAAGGAGGGAATCTAAGCCGGCCAAGCCGTCGCGGACACGGCATTGCCGTGTCCCTACGCATTGACTTCGCACCGGGTCTCTCCGCGTTATTAACCTGTTGGGGTTGAATAGGGGAGTAAAAAATGGCAAGAATAATAGAGATAGTCCCGGCAACCATAAAAGATTTACCCTTTATCAGGCCGTTAATAGCAGAACTGATGAATGTAATTGAAGACACCACCGGGTTTGATATCGAACAATCAATGGAGAACTGCCGTGCGCTCCTCCGGGACCCGGAGCATCGCATGCTTATCGCGCGTGAAAAAGAAAAGGTGCTTGGCTTTATAAATTTCACCACCAGGGAGCTTGTCCTACAAACATTTCCGCTTGGGGATAGTGGCACTAGATGGTACTGCTGACCTCGCAGGTCGGATGAGTTCAGGCCGGCCTCATATCCTGTTCAGTGCTGGAGGCGGCTTTTCCTCTTCAGTTCAAGCGGGCCTTGGCCCAACCCCAGGGCGACTGCCCGCTGCGCCATAGCTTCAGCAGATTGTGGCTGGTAGCCACCAAAGCCGCTTCACCGTAGGCAGCCGAAAACCCTCGTCTCATGAATCGCCGGAAGTCTTGTCCTTCCTTTACTTGCCCATATACCGGCTCCACCAGCACGCTCCGCAGCCGGTACAACCGCCGCCCCCGCTTGGTCAGTAGCTTCCGCTCCATCCGCTCTTTGGAACTTAACCCTTGGGGTATGCGGCCGCGGGGACAGCCTTGCTCCCGCAATAGCTTCCGTTGCTTCCAGTCCTTGGTCGTAGCAATCAGCAACTCCGGCCCGTCAGGCCGGGAACATGCCGTGACATTGGCCTCACTCCAGTAGCCCGCATCGGCCAGGGCTGTCTCAGGTCGCTCCTCTATGCCTGCCGCCTCCAGCGTGCGCTCAAGGGTCTCCAGCATCGGCTTCAGTTGCTGTACATCATTGGCCTCCCGGGTCACCCCCACCGCTACGATGACCTGGTCCTGGCTGACTACCGTCTGTACATTGTAGCCTTGTACGTAGCCCTGTCGAGTCTTCATGATCCGACTATCCGGGTCCGAGGTGTTGGCTTTGGCTTCCCCGTCAGGAATTGAGAGCGTCACCTTGGGCTTTCGCCCCCGTTTCTTCTTGCCACTACTTGCCTCATCTTCCCGCCTTTGAGCCAGATGTTCCCCGGCTGTTTTCGCCTCCTCAGCCACCTCTTGCTCCAGCCGTGCCTTGGCTTCCTCAAGCCGCTCCAGTCGCTCCGCTCGACGTCCCAACCCCTGGGGCAGCTCGTCACCCCGATGCTCAGGTCCAAACAGACCATCTTCTTCCGCGTCCACTGCCCTAGCCTCCGCCAGAATCCTTCGTACCTCTTCCCTGATGGCCTCGTAGCCCCGGTTGGCAGCCAAGGCCGCATTCGCCGCTACCTTCGTCCCGTCCAGTGCCACCACCCCAAGCTTCACCAAGCCTGCCTCCCGACATAGCCGCAATACCTGCACAAACAGCCTTTCCAGTGCCTTCTCGTGCTCTGCCCGAAAACGACAGATGGTGCGAAAGTCAGGCTGCTGGTTGGCTGCCACTACCCGGAAACCAACGTCCTCTTCAAGCGCCCGCGCAATCTTCCGGGAGCTTCGGATACCCCGGCAGTAGGCATATAGCAACAGGGCCACCATCATGCTGGGCTCGTAAGCTGCCGCACCCCACCCGTCGCTCCGGTAGGCTGCGTAGAACTCGCTCAGATCCATCTGGCCGACAGCATCAATGACGAACCAGACCAAGTGGCCTTCGCCCAGCCATTCCCTGAGGGATGGCGGCATGAAGTAATCTTGCTCTCGGTCACACGGCAGCAGATTGTAGGCCACGGCAGTAACCTCCCAGATATGCGCTTGGCCTATTCTACCTCACATCCCTACCTGCCTCCAATAGGTTTATGGGACAAGCTCCAGGACAACTATAATGCACCCGCGCCCATCGGGACTAATCGACGAGTTAGTTGTGTCGGAGACCGGTCGTGGCTCGGGGATTGGGAAACAACTGGTTCAAGCCGCTATTAGCAGGTGTCGTGAGCTTGGATGCAGTGAGCTTGAAGTGAGCACGGAAAAGAGCAACATGAAAGCGCGGCGGTTCTACAAGTCCTGCGGCTTCGAAGAGGATGCCGTCCTGCTGGAGATGGATTTGGAGGGATGACCCCGCGTGTTTATTATGGTTTTTGTAGGGGCGACCCTTGGAGCCTGTCTCAAAACAATTGGTCTGTCATTCTGGAGGAGTCCCGATAGCATCGGGACAACGAAGAATCTGGTGGTGGGGAGGCGTTGTCTTATTCCCCCACTCTGAGATTCTTCGCTTCGCTCCAGAATGACACCCATT
>JAUYDN010000098.1 GCA_030691775.1 Dehalococcoidia bacterium | reverse complement strand
CGGTGACGGAGATTAACGTGGCAGTGAAGCAGGTAGTGGAGACCGGCAAACCGCTGGTGACAATCGAATACTAACCGGGGTTATCAGTAGTCAGTAATTAGTTTTTAGTAGGACCCCGCGAGATGAAATATCTTGCGGGGTCCTTTTTTTGCTCCCGTATCAAGTACGGGACAAGCTTCAGCCATAGCTATCAGCAGGAAAATCGGATTAACCGGTTTTCAAGATGCGTTACCAGGTCTTTGAGTCACAGACTTGACAAATCCCGGTGAAAGCAGTATCTTCAATGTAGATACACTACGAGGAGATGCGATGTGAAAACACGTGTCCAGAAATGGGGCAATAGCCTGGCTCTGCGTATCCCAAAATCATTTGCTGACGAAGTGGGTCTTGAGAGAGAATCAACGGTTGAAGTCTCGCTGGTAGATGGACTTCTGGTCATCAAGCCAGTGGTTAAACCAGTGCCGACACTCAACCAACTTCTAGCAAAGATAACCGAAGACAATCTGCATAAGGAGTTTGACAGTGGCAAAGCTACGGGGAATGAAACATGGTAAAGTCCCGGGCTTATGTACCACAACGCGGAAATGTGGTGTGGATTACTCTTAACCCGCAAGCAGGACATGAACAAGCCGGGCGTCGGCCAGCTCTGGTACTCTCACCTGAAAGCTATAACGGCAAGACAGGACTAGCTATTTTGTGCCCTGTTACCAGCCAGATTAAAGGCTACCCGTTTGAAGTGCTCTTACCCGAAGGGCTGCCAGTATCGGGAGCTATTTTATCCGACCAGGTAAAAAGTCTGGATTGGCGTGCCCGAAAAGCAGAATTAATATTTAAGCTACCACCCGAAACGATGACAGAAGTACTGCAGAAGCTGGGTACTTTGCTATCTGATATACTACGCAGAGCATAAACATGTTTGCATAAGACGATTTGTGGTGGGTTACGTCCTCTCGAAATCTGAAAGCCGACACCCCTCGAAACCGGACTAACCCACCCTACAAGATGTAATCTACTACGTTCACCTCAACACGTGGTTCCAAAACGTCGATAGGAATAGCGTCACCATGTTTGAGCATCGATTTCAAATAAAGCTCCGCAGCTTCTTTAGCGTTGTTAAGAGCTTCTTCTGGAGTATCTCCTCCTATATGAAGACCATTGAGTGACGGGGCAAATGCATGATAACCTGACTCATCTTTTTCAACCACGATTCTTACCCAGAACTTTAATGCCGTCACTTTCTTAGTGCGGGTTGTCATTTCATCCACCTCCCGGAAACCGGTTGTGCCTTGATTATAGCATAACGTTCAGCGTTCACTCTTTTTCAGCAGGACCCCGTGAGGCATACTTGCGGGGTTCTTTTTTTGCTCCCGTATCGCGGTACGGGACAAGCTTCGCGGGGACAGGGTTTAGTGTTTTTCTCGTGTAATATTCCAGCACATTCCTCAGCGCTCGTGCGCCGCGTTCGTAGGAGGGGAAGGCAGGGATGCCACGCTCCTGCATTTTAAGAATAATTTGCCGTGCCTCGGTTGCCGCGTTCGGTGTGTAGAGGAAGGCGATAGCGATAACCGGTTTGGAGACGGCTTTCCGGACATTGTCTATCATCTCAGCGGAATTCTGGATTTGTTCCGGCGTGATATGTCTCCCCGGCTTGGTGGAGCTTAAAAACACGATGTTATCGATATTGGCGTCCCTGCCCACCACCTCTAAAATGCGCTTCATGTCGCGCCGCACCGGACCGGCGGAGTCGATTGGATTGCGGTAACTGCCGCCTACCGGGTTAAAAAAAGTCGCTAACTCATCATAAGAAGCCTGTGTCAGCGGCGGCACGCTCAGACCCTCCCGGGCGAAGATATCTGCCGCCACCACAGAATGTCCGCCGGAGCCGCCCGCAATTACCACCCGGTTACCTTTCACCGGCGGTAGAAACAACAGTCCCTTTATGGTATCAACCAGCTCGTCCGTCGATTTCACTTTAACCGCGCCGCACTGCTTTATCACCGCATCCCAGACAGCGTTCGGCACTGCCATCGACCCGGTATGTGAAGCAATCGCGCGGGCGCCTTCCTCCGATTGACCACCCTTCAGGATAACTACCGGCTTACGGTTGGCAACGTCTTTAAGGACCTTGAAGAAGCGTGTGCCATCCTTCACCCCCTCCAGGTATATCCCGATGACTCTGATACCCGGGTCCTGCCCGAAGTATTCCAGGAAGTCCGTACTTTCCAGCACTACTCCATTGCCGAAGCTCACCGATTTATTGATATCGATACCCAGCAGGTGCGCTTCGAGGCTGAATGTGATGGCAAAGGTGCCGCTCTGGGAAATGAAACCGACCGCTCCCTGCGCGCCTGTGTACTGGTCCTCGCTCTGTTTGATGCCGGCGGCAGGATTGAACAGTCCCATACAGTTGGGACCGATGATGTGAAAATTAGCCTGTCGTGCTCGTTCAACGAGCGCCCGTTCCAACTGCCTTCCTTCCTCCGTACCTGTCTCGGAAAAGCCGGCGGCAAAGACATGCGCGGCGGCAACATCCCGCCGTATGCAGTCCTCGATGACGCTCAAAACAGCCGTCCGCGATACCGCAACGATTACGAGGTCGATTGGCTCCGGGATATCCAGGAGGCTCGTATAGTTCTTGAAACCCAGCGCGGTTATTTCCTCTATGGTCTGGGGATTCATATGGACGGAGTACAGATTTCCCTTGAAAACACTCTGGCCGCGGAGCCATTCGAAATTGGTCATTTTGCTATCGCCCACCACCGCCACGCAACGCGGGTTGAAAGCCCTATCCAGTTTGGCAAAGTCTACTTTCATCTCGTTCCCTTTCCTCCGCAAAGACTACCAGAGGACAATGTACAATATCGGGATGTTAATAATCAATAATCGTTAGCCAACAATCAATGAAACCCGCTTTTGTTTTTGAGTTTAAGAATTGTGATTTGTTTGTTATTTGATTATTGAAACCTGGTACTTATCGCCACAAGTGGCATATCTTCTGCGAGATATGATTTAATAGTGAGTTAGAATACGTCAGGGAAATAAACATTTATGCGTCTTTCAAAACTCTTTGCCAAAACCCAGCGGGAAATCCCTGCGGAAGCGGATACCATCAGCCACCGGCTTCTCCTGCGCGGCGGTATGATTAGCCAGGTTGCCACCGGTGTTTACACGTACCAGCCACTCGCCTGGCGCAGTCTGCGGAAAATCGAGCAAATTATCCGGGAAGAGATAGACAGGGCTGGGGGCCAGGAAGTCAGCATGCCGGTGCTCCAGCCAATCGAGCTGTGGCAGAAATCAGGACGTGACCAGGCACTGGGTAAGACGCTTTTTAAGCTCGTAGACCGCCGTGACCATACCCTGGTGCTGGGTCCCACACACGAAGAGGTGGTCACCGATATCGTCATCCATAACATCCGCAGTTACCGTGACCTGCCGGTGAATATCTACCAGATTCAGACCAAGTTTCGTGACGAGCCGCGGCCTCGTGCCGGTCTCATCCGCGGGCGAGAGTTCGCCATGATGGATGCCTACAGCTTCGATAGAGACCAGGCGGGCCTGGATACCAGCTATCAGAAAATGCTCTCCGCTTATAAAGCCATCCTGGCGCGGTGCGGAACGGAGGCGACCATCGTGGAAGCGGATAGCGGCGCCATCGGCGGCAAAGACTCACTGGAGTTTATGCTGTTGACAGACAGCGGCGAAGATACTATCATCATCTGCCGTAAATGCGGTTACGCCGCCAACGCGGAAAAAGCCCGTTTCAATAAAGGCGGCGCTGATAACGGTCGACCTCTCCCCCTGGAAGAGGTCTCCACACCCGGAATGCAGTCCATTGAGCAGGTAGCTGGTTTTTTGAATGTCCCTGCCGGTCAGACCCTGAAAGCAGTCTTTTACGTTGCCGATGGTAATTTCATCTTCGTGGTCATCCGGGGCGACCTGCCGGTGAACGAAATCAAACTTAAAAATACCCTGAAAGCTAACGACCTGCGCATGGCAACCGAAGCGGAGGTGCTCGAAAAGGGTATCGTCCCCGGTTCAGCCTCGCCCATAGGCATTAAGAATGTCAAGGTTATCGCCGATGATTCCGTGGAGGCCGGTACTAATTTTATTGCCGGGGGAAATAAACCCGATACCCATGTGAAGAACGTTAATTACCCGCGGGATTTCAAGGCAGATGTTGTCACGGATATAGCGCTCGCCCGTGCCGGTGATACCTGCCCGCACTGTAGTACGCCTTTCACGGCGGTGCGCGGCATCGAAGTCGGGCATATATTCAAATTGGGTACCCTGTACAGTGAAAAGCTCGGCGCATATTATACGGACGAAAATGGCGTTTCCAGGATAATTGTGATGGGTTGTTATGGCATCGGTTTAAGCAGGCTACTTGCCGCCGCCATCGAACAGCACCATGATGACAAAGGCATTATCTGGCCCGTGCCTATCGCTCCCTACCACGTTTACCTGTGCGCACTCTACCGTGAGGGCACGAAGGTGGACGAGACGGCGGAAAAGCTCTACGCCGACCTGCAAACCGCAGGTATCGAGGTGCTCTTCGACGACCGCAAAGAGTCCCCGGGCGTGAAGTTCAATGACGCCGATTTGCTCGGTATCCCACTGCGTGTGACCGTCAGCGCCCGCACTCTTGAAAAAGAGAGTGCCGAGGTCAAGTGGCGCGCAGAAAAAGAAGCACAACTCCTGCCGTTGGAGGACCTCGTTACTGTTCTAAAGCAGATGCTCGCGGGCAAAATGAGGGCGTAATGCTCATCGACCTCCATACCCACACCACGCCCAACTCCGATGACAGCTTTCTCTCTCCCACCGAGTTGATATTGCAAGCCAAAAAGTCAGGGCTGGATGGCATCTGTCTCACCGAGCACGACTGGTACTGGAGCCACGAAGCGGTGGCGCAACTGGCGCGTGAGTCGGATTTCGTGGTGATTCCGGGCGTGGAGACCAACACGGAAGACGGGCATGTCATCGCCTTCGGTATCGATAAGTTCAAGTTCGGTATGCACCGGCTCTCTTTTTTGCGGCAGATGGTGGATGAAAAAGGCGGGTTTATGATTCTGGCGCACCCGTTCCGGCGCAACTTCTATAGTCAGGATAATATAGATGAGACGGTGGAGAAACTCTGCCAGAAAGGTATCTTTAAGTACCTGGACACAATCGAAACTCTTAACGGGCGGGGCAAAGAGCGGCAGAACCAGTTTTCCGCCGCGCTGGGAAAGAAACTGGGATGGCAGGGTATCGGCGGTAGTGACGCCCACGAGCTGAAAGACACCCCGACCTGCGCCACGCACTTCGAACGGAACGTGCGGAACCTGGAAGAACTTATCCAGGAGCTTAAGGCAGGCAGGTACAAGCCGGTGGACTTACGGGAAAAA
>JAUYDN010000128.1 GCA_030691775.1 Dehalococcoidia bacterium | reverse complement strand
TTTGCGGGAGTAATTCAGCGGCAGAATGTCTGCTTCCCAAGCAGAAAGTCGCGGGTTCGAATCCCGTCTCCCGCTCTTTGAAGTCAAAGGGTTGACCGCGAAACGCTTGCAACAACCAGGGAAATAGATGCAGGTAAAGCTCGTCTAAATGACTTGTACCGGGCGGACTCCCCGAATTGTAAAATTCCCGAATACAACTGGATAGTGGCGAAAACGCCGTGCCACGAGTTGCTAATTGTCTCATATTAGAATGGACTCTAAAACTTTTCTAAAGGCTATCCAACATTGTCATTGCTACGAAAATAGCGCAGCCCCCCAAAATGTCATACCAGCGAAGGCTGGTATCCAGAGGGTAGGGAATACGCCTGGATTCCCGATCAGGTCGGGAATGACAAAGGGCGGAGTTTTTCATACTTCGTAGTGTCGAAGTAATCGGCCTGATTAATTCTTCGTCCCGATGAAATCGGGACGAAGAATCTCAGGACGGGGGCTATTTCCGGACAGCCTTGACAGACTATTATGAGACCGTTAGTAATCGGTTTCTTGAAGCCACATTTTTATAACCTTTTTAATACCCTGTGGTCTTGCCACAGGGTTCCCCCGTTCCCCGCCCACAGGGTCATCAATGCCCTGTGGTGCGGAATGAGTCTTTACTGGTGAACATAAGTTGGTATATGATTCGGCGGCACAACTGGCACCGGTATTCTTAAATAATTTCGCTGGATATGAGGTTGTCTGAAATCACCTGGATTGTCGGGTCAAGCCCGACAATGACAAACAGAGATGTTGGATTCCAGCTTCCGCTGGAATCCAACATCTACAAATTGTCATACCAGCCCTTCGTCGCGCTCAGGGTAAACTCCGGCTGGTATCCAGATGTGAACAAAGCGCTATAGTAGCAAAAATTATTTTTATACAACCTTAGGGAAGTAGGCAATGGGTAAACTTGATACCTTTTGGAGCGAAAAGACGAAGCGGAAAATTAGAACGAGGTTTGATGCCAGGGATGAGAGGGAAAGATGCCCCACAGCTTGCTGTGGGGCAGGTCGCTATTAACGTACCTTTCGGGCAATTACCCCTTCTCGCGAGGTAACCCGGTGCGTTGCGTAAGTTGCGGGACGCCGGCGAGACCATGATTGACCTGACGGCTGCTCCGCAACGGCGTGATTTTTTGAACCCGATGGTGACCGGTGTGCCGCAATCGGTCGCCTCCCGGCGGGCGGGTTTCTGCCAGACCTGCCGTAAGGGCGGGAAATTTCGCCGGCGGGGGCAGGCGCATCATAATTGAAATCATCCATAGTCCGCCGCTCGAGGGGAGCTTTGAGAAGACGTTCGAGAGTACGCACCATAGGTGCGTCTTCACTGGTGACCAGGGTGAATGCTTCCCCGGTGTTACCGATTCTCCCCGTGCGTCCGATGCGGTGTATATAATCATCCGCAGAGCCCGGCATATCGTAATTAATGACATGGGAAATGTGAGAGACATCGAGGCCGCGGGCGGCAATGTCGGTAGCTACCAGCACATTGACCGACCCTTCGCGGAAGCCATCGAGTGCCGCCTGACGGCGGGACTGTGTCAGATTACCCTGCAGGGAGGTGGCTCTATACCCGCGTATCGCCAGTGCCCGGGCAACGCCTTCCGCTCGGTACTTGGTCCTGGTAAACACCAGCACCGATTCAGACTGGATGCGGTGCAGGATGTCTTCAAGCAGTTGTATCTTGAGATGCTGTTTTACCGGATAAATGGCGTGGGATACCGTTACCGCCGGCTGAGTCGAGCCTATCTGCACGGTAACCGGGTTATCAAGGATTTCCCTGACTAGCCGCCGGATATCGTCCGGCATCGTTGCGGAGAACAGAAGCGTCTGGTGTTTGTGGAGTATGCACTTCAATATTTCACGGATATCCGGCAGAAAGCCCATGTCAAACAGGCGGTCTGCCTCATCTATCACCAGGATTTTCAGGGATGGGAAATCGATGTTACCCTTCCAGATGTGGTCGAGCAAGCGGCCCGGGCACGCCACGACGATTTCGGCGCCATTACGGAGCCCGCGGATTTGCGCATCCATGCCCACGCCACCGTAAATAGCGACACTCCGTAAACCGGTGCGCCAGCCTAATTGACTGAAACTTTCATGTGTTTGCTCGGCGAGTTCTCGCGTGGGAGAAATGATAAGACTGCCAATTTTCCCGCGGGGACTATGCAGTAAACGGTGCAGGATGGGGAGTGCAAAAGCGGCGGTCTTGCCCGTACCGGTCTGCGCCAGGCCGATAATATCACGGCCCTGCATGATGTGGGGGATTGCTTTTTCCTGGATTGGTGTGGGAGTGACGTACCCGAGCGCCTGTACACCCGCCATAACGCCCGGATGAAGATTGAAACTATCAAAATTCAACTAACTAAAACTCCTTAAACATCGGCAGGCTTGATTTACAGTGCCAGCCGTAGTGTGCTATATTACTCTCTTTACTTTTGGCGTCCACCGGGGGTGGCTGACCGGTTTCCGTGAGAGCGGTTTTTTCTTATCGGAAAGGGGGAGAGCTTCGATGGTATTGATTACCCGCCCCAGGACTTTCGTCCCGTTCAGGTTGCTGATTGCCGCAGTTCCTTCAGACTTGACGGTCATCTCGACGTAGCCGTACCGTCCAGCTTCATGTCCGTCTGCACGCTCATCACATATAATGACCACGTTTTTAACCTCGCCGTATAGTGCGAATGCTCGCTTCAGTTCGTCCCCGGTAGTCTCGGGGGAAAGATTACTTACGTAGATATTCATGAATACGTCGTTTTTCCAGATGTGGAAACATCGTTACCGACTCTGCCGTCGTTTTCTTCTGGCGGTATTTTTGGCTTTGACAAGGTATGCGTCACGTTTCGACATAAATCGCCGGTGGGTTTTGTATTCCCGCAATATACCGCTTAACTGAATCATCTTCTGAAAACGGCGGAGCAGAGACTCCTGTGACTCCCCTGTACGCAGTGTTACCTCAAAAGGCATTTCGAGCCAACCCTTTCTGACGAGCGCGGACTGAGGCGGTATCGTACCACCAGAGTTCTGCGCATAGATGTAAATGAAGTCCGGGTAATTTTAGAAATACCGATTGCCTCCGGTTGCATGTGTGCCTGCAATAAAAAAGGGTACGAATACTATGAAACGCCGGTATTTTTACCAGGACCTGGAATTGAAATCCCTGCCACCGTCCCCTTGACGCTGTGTCTTCCTTTTAGCGCGGCACGCGGAACAGCGTTTGGGCTCCTCGGTGAAACCTTTAGTGCGAAAGAACTCTTGCTCTCCCGCAGTAAATGTGAACGTTACACCGCAATCGGAGCAGTGAAGGGACTTGTCTTGAAGACTCATGAGGCGACCTCCTCTCCTCGGATATTTGGTAGGAGTCTGGTCACCCAATACTTGAGATGAATCTGCATGATGGATAATTTAGCGGGAAGATGCAGGTGAAGTACTAATGACCTTACTTGAACCAATGTAATATTATAACGCGAATTAAATAAGTTTGTCAAAAATCCGACACGGGGGGTGATATTCATGGTGTAACGCATGGTTGTATGAGGTGAAATATCGTTCAATGCCACCACCAGGTTGTACATAAGTGAATTTTTTATCCGTGATGATTACCAGGCAAGTTGTCGTGGGTACGAATCCCGTCACCCGCTCGAATTATTTTACCCTGCGTTTTCCGTTTCTCTTCTTTTCGTTACTAATACGAACGCATTAAAAAATCATACATCAGACCTAAAAAGCCCTGTCGTTGCGAGACCATCCCGATATCATCAGGATGAATCGGGAGGCGAAGCAATCTCTGCCTCAGAAAGGGAGCGCCATCAACGATAGATTGC
>JAUYDN010000074.1 GCA_030691775.1 Dehalococcoidia bacterium | reverse complement strand
CCCCACCCCTCATCTCTCCCCTTTCTATCTTGCTAATCATTACCAACCTGTTCTGTTCTTTCCTGTTCAAGGTCACCAATCCTTCCATGGTGACATTTTCCCTGAACATTTAACCGGTGACAAAATCGTAGAACATTAACACTTGCCGAAGCCAATATTGCCTTGCTCAATAAGTAGAACTATAATGCAAGTGAAACACTGTCACTCGAGGATAAGAGGTCGAGGGAATGTTCAAGGCAAGGCTTCTGGCGCTGATAATTCTCCTTTTGTTGACGACAAGCTGCGTGAGTCCAGCTGCTGCTCCTGTGACCAAATCACTCACAACACCCAGCATGCCTTCCACACCCGCACCAATTCCACCACCAACCACGATGCTGACACCTAGCCCAACTCCCACACCAAAGCCATCAGTAGCCCTAGCGCCAGCTCGCTTCGTCCTGGGCGACCTAACTATCACCCCGACGGCAGTTATGGTTGGTGAGCAGGTAACCTACTCAATCCAAGTGAGCAATATCGGCGGTACTGAGGGCAGCTACACGGTGGTCTTTAAATACAAGAGTTCCGGAGGAGCCATCGGTTCGGATAATGTAGTAGTAACACTTGAGCCGGGTCAAACCAGGACAGCGACGTTCACCACGACCAAGAATGAATCGGGCACGTATTTTGTAAACGTTAACGATAAATTCAGCCAGTATGCCGTTACGCCCGTACCAACACCCATTTACAGTGTACCCGCTACGAGCGCATGCGCGATTACTTCACCACCACCCAGTATGGTAGGTATCAATACCCATACGGAAGTATACGGTACAGCCCCCAACCCTGATATGATTACGCTTGGCCCCAAAACCAGTATTCCTCCTCCAGAAAAGGCGGCCTACGCCACACATCATGGCATGGTCTTCGAACTTAAAAGAGGAGCACCCGTACTTGCGCCTATTGATATGGTACTGGTGGGTTTTAGTGATACAACCGCCGAGTATCGCATTCAAGATGGGCAAAAACAAACCCCATACTATGATTTGGAGTTAATCTTCGAGTCTGCCAGTCCTGATTGGCCGGGTATGATAATAAAGGCCTATCATTTATACAGTTCGCCATTATTGATTGGACACAATCAAAATCCAGATGGCTCTGAAGTTGAAGAATGGGGAAGTGTTGGCCAGGCTAAGGGACACCTTTTCGGCCCATTTGAAGATTCTGTGAACCCGCCAAAGGGTACCCCGGGTGCATGCGAGGCTCTAATCGGATATACGGTAAAACGCGGGGAATTAATTGGATTCGTTGGTGGTGTTGGTACTCACACTTTTGTTGACTTTTGTTTCAAAGTATCAGATACATCAGAAAATCCGACTGTTAAAACGGGAAACCGCTATCTGCACTGGGTACAACCCGGCTTGTTCTTTTACTGGAAAAGTTATAGTCCTGATGCCGTTTTTCCGAGCGGGGTGCTGGCTTATCCTTTCGAGTGTGATGGTTATCAGCTTCCTGCTGAACAACATGATGTAAATTTCAAATATACTGCAAGGAAGTAAAATATGGATAATAATAATTCCTGTAATTGAAGGAGCAGTTATCTCGATAACCGTCCCGTGGACAACTAGGAACTAACAAACTCAGCTGCCCGATCTAACCAAATTCTTATATGATGCGGACTATACTTCTTATTTCCTGCCGACACTCTTCGGCCATGGGGATTCGAACTTTCAAGCATCATTGCCTTGAATGAGCATTTGTTGAAGTGCCGGAATCAGCCCTTTCTTCTCAAACAAGAGTTCGGGAACTGTCCCCCAATGCCCACCAAAGGGGACGATACCTCGAACCACCCATCTTTGGAAGAGCAGGTTTTTGACCCGGAATTTCAGTATGATGAAGAGCTGATATCACATAGCGCAAGCTGTAGCTACATAATAATATCAGCCACCAGCCAGTATCATTTCAAATCACGACTGTGCTTTTATCGCAAAAATGCGGAAAACCGAATACGGTGACTCAGAAGGACCGATTACCGTTTCCGAGTCAAGTTGAATACTGATAGCTTTTAGCTTCTAAGGCTTTATTCGGTTGTGCGAACATGATGGCGGTTTGATGGAGAAAAACCGCACAGGCAGGGACGCCTGTGCCACCATTCGGTTTGTGCCAACATGATAGCTAATGCGAATTATTTTTCGCGTTTGGGGGATTTGAGTACGCAGATTTCCAGCGGTATCAGAAAGAGGGTAACCAGCCCGCCAATCCACATCAGCGTGGAGAACTTGTAGCCCTCGGAATGGAGCGGGTCTTTCAATGCCATTCCTATAAAACCCCGGCTTGCCAGTGCCAGGCTGAATATAAGATTGAATACGATAACAAACCGTTTCACCATTTGTTTGCCTCCGTGCTGATTTGCTCACCGGGATGTGGGAACTCGACGATTGGAAATACCCTCATAAACAGGGCATAGACGCCAATGGCGAACCCGAACACGCCGATAAGCGCAGCGAACTCATAAACGGTAGGAACATAGCTCCCCTTGGGGAATGGCAATAACGGGTACAACAATGAAGGCACTACAATCAGGTAACGTGTCAGGAACAGCGCTATATCGATGAAAACAGCCCCGAGGACAGTCGCCCAGAGCGCAAATTGCTTGTTGAAGATGGTCTGGTTGAAAAACAGCACGAGGAAACCGGTGATAAGTATCGCCAGCGTCGGCCAGAAAATCTTGCTGAACTCACCGAGGAAGATGGCGTGGGCGACACGTGCTTCACCCGCGGGCGGACTGTAGATGAAGGTAATGTATTCGGATACGGAGAAATAGATATAGAGCAGAGTCATCCAGCAGAGGAACCTGCCCATATTTCTAATGGCTTTAAGTGACAGGTACTGCTCCCAGCGGAATACCCTGCGTATCAGCGCGGCAACAATGACGAGGGTGGCGAAGCCATTTACCAGTGCCCCGAGGACGAAATACGGTGCCATCAACGGGTTAAACCACCCGGGCCTGCCGCTGTGCAGACCGAACACCAGTCCGTACACCGAATGCACGGAAACCATTATCGGTATCAGGACAATCGCCATCCACCACAGGGTGCGCTCGTGGGTATGCCTCGTATCCTCGGTGTCTTTGTAACCCAGCGAAAGCAAACGGTAAAACCACCGCCATTTTTCCGGCACGAGGTCGGCGCTCAATGTGATATCCCGCCGCATCGATAAATACAGGTATATCAGGCTGGCGGCGAGGTATACGGATATGACCGTGCCCGACCAGACGAACGGCGCCTGGATGCGGCCGTATGTCATCACGTTGATAAGGAATTTCTCCGGCCGGCCGATGTCCAGCGTGATGATGAGGACGGCCGCCGGCAGGCAGACCAATGTGAGCATTTCCGCCATCCGGGCGTAAGGCTTCAGATAGTCCAGGTTGAGGAGGCGGGCTGCTGCGGACACACCGATGCCTACATGGCTGATACCGATGAAAAATACGATACCGGTAACATATAAGCCCCACGCCGCCCCTACTGGTGTCGCCTGGTCAGTGACGGAGCCGTGACCGTAAACATACTGCATGTAGAAAACGATAATATATAGTCCGAAAAGAGCCGCCATTGCCGCCAGAAAGAAAAAGGAGCCTTTCCCGGAAGCCGTCACCGGGCGCATCAAATCAACCAGTGTTTTATCCGGACCTTTGTGCCTGGCTAAGATTGTGGCCACTTTTTACCCCTCGTAATATAATAAATGCTTGGTTTCGTATTGGCTTCTTCCAACAGGTGATAGCTCCGGGATGACTTGAGTAGCTTGTAGACTTCGCTGTTCGTATCCTTAATATTACCGAAGTGCCGCGCTCCGACCGGGCAAACTTCCACGCAACGCGGTAACTTGCCGTTCCTGGTGCGGTGTACGCAGAAGGTGCACTTCTCGACCACGCTCATGGGTCGTACCGGCACAAGCGGGTTAGCCTTGCCATCCTCCAATTCTGGTTCCAGCCAATTGAAGCGACGGGCGCTATAGGGACAGGCGACGATGCAGATACGGCAACCGATACACCGGTCGTAGTTCATCAGCACCAGGCCATCCTTGTCTTTGTAGGTTGCGCCCACCGGGCAGACTTTCACGCAGGGCGGATTATCACAGTGCTGGCATTGCACGGGTAGATACCATTTCCCCTCCAGCGGCGATTTTTCATAGGAAGTAGAAGTCCTTTGTTTTAGCTCTTCGGTGGAAGGGTGACTCGCCATGTCAGTTTCATTCTCCATCTGGAATACCTCTATCCAGGGCGGGTAGATGGCGTCCGGGATGTTGTTCTCCGCTTTGCAGTTCCACTGGCACATCCGGCACCCGATGCAGGCGCCCACATCGATGACCATGGCAAATTTGTTATTCGTATCGACGACGGTGTCCACGCCGTCCGCTATCTCTTTGCGGGGTGGCTTACGCGTTGGTTCCTCCCCGACGCCGTACGATGCCTGGGCGCTGGTGGAATTGCGGGAAAAGAGCGCATATTTACCGAGTAAAGCCAGTCCACCGGCGCCTATTGTATACTTGAGAAAATCCCTCCGACCTAGCTTCACGATGACTCTCCTTTTCCCTTTATCCGCTCGTGTATATAAACCCGGTTGATATCCGTGACTCCAGAATCAATCATGCCGATTACATCGGTACCATCAAGTATGAAAAACCCTCTCTTTTTGTCATTCCCGCCTCCGAGCGGGAATCCAGACGTTTTCTAACCTTCTGGATACCAGCTCCCGTATCATTGTACGGGACAGGCTTCGCTGGTATGACATTTTGGGGGGCTCCCTTATTTTCGTAGCAATATATTAGAGATTTACCGGTTCGAAATAATTTACGTAGCATCGGCTATTAAGATGGGTAGTAACCGTCATAAATTATGTTCGTACTGACTCTATTCTAGGGGTGTAAATACGGCAGAGTCCATAACACGAATAAGTGAAATAAGCGGGTATACATACCCAATAAAAACGGGTAGCAGTACCCGAACAGGAGGAAAATAGAAGGGGTGTCTTGTCCGCGTTTGTCTGTCGGTTACCGTCGCGAGTTGTCACGCAATAACGGCATAATGAGCTGACTGTTGGTCGGTTGTTGCTGATAGCTGGCGGCTGTTAGCTAAACACTAAGTCTTGTCAGTTTCGGGGTCCAGTAAACCTTTGCGGCGGGCGTATTTTCCCAGGTCGTCACGTGTTGCCAGCCCGAGTTTGTGCATCATCCCCTGGCGGTGCTTCTCGACCGTCCGGATGCTCAGGAAAAGCGCTTCCGCGATATCACGGTTGGTACGGCCGGCCACCGCCAGTCTCAACACTTCCTTCTCACGTCGGGTGAGCGAGCTGTACTTCTCATCTTCGGAACCGGTAGAGGCAGTAACGAGGCTCTCCAGCAGGGCTTTGGTGACTGCCGGCGACAGGAAGACCTGTCCTTTGCTCACCTGGCGGATGGCGCCGAGTAGTTCTTCGGGTTCGGCGCCTTTAAGAATATATCCCGATGCTCCGGCTCTAAGAACAGGGAAGAAAAACTCGTCATCATCGTGGATAGTCAAAGCCAGAACATTGGTGTCAGGCAATTCTTTTTTAATACGCCTGGTGGCTTCGATGCCGTTCATCCCGGGCATAGAGATATCCATCAATACCAGGTCTGGTTTCAGCTCCAGCGCCCGGGTATAACCTTCGTCCCCCCGTCCCGCCTCCCCGACCACTTCTATATCGGGTTGACTTTCCAGCAGTGACCGGATGCCGGCGCGGACGATGCCATGGTCCTCCACCAGTAAAATACGGAGCTTGTCCATTTTAACAGCCTCCTTTTATAACGGAATTCGCAACTGGAGACGGGTACCTTGCCCTGCTTTCGATTCGATAGTCAATTCGCCGTTAATTACCGAAGCTCTCTCACGGATGCCGCGCAAACCCCACGACTCCGTAGACCGGAGCGTTTTGTCGACATCGAACCCCTGTCCGTTGTCTTTTACGGTTACTGTAACTGCGGACTCCGTTGCTGTCAAATCGATATCGACGACGGTAGCTTTAGCGTAGCGCAGGATGTTGGTGACAGCTTCCTGGACTACCCGGAAAAGCGTGATTTCCATCTGGGAAGGGAGCCGGTCTTTTAATCCCTGGATGCTGAGATTTACCTGGATGTTTTGTTCCTCCAGGCGGTTCCTGATATAAGAGCGCAACGCCGGCACCAGCCCCAGCTGGTCGAGGACTTCGGGGCGCAGGTCGTATATCATCCGGCGCAGTTCTGCCAGGCTCTGGGCGGCAATCACCCGTGATTTCTCTAGTTTTTCTCTTGCCACTGTAGCTTCAGCAGGCAATGACTCGACGGTTCGCGAAAGCTCCATCATGATGGCGGAAAGCACCTGGCCGATTTCGTCGTGAAGCTCCCGGGCGATTCTGCGGCGCTCTTCTTCCTGGACAGAAATGAGCCGGTCCAGCAACTGTCCACGTATCTTTACCATCTGCTGTAATTGCTCGGTACGTTCCTGGATGCGTTGCGCCATATCGTTGAACGAACGCGCCACGGTACCTACTTCGTCATGGCCGCGGGCGTCCACGCGGGCGCTGTAGTTCCCGGTGGCAATCCTGCGAGCGGAAGCCGCCAGTCTCATCAGCGGCCTGACCACTGCAGAACGGAGTGTAAAAGATAGCGCCACTACCATCACCGCCACCGCCAGACCGCCGATAATCAGCATGACAAGCGTCTGTTGTTCAACACGGCGTATCAGTGAAGTCGTATCCCAGCCGATTTTTATTGCACCGAGTATTACCGGGGATGAACCATGGCAGGAGAAACATGCTGATTTATTAACCAGGGGATAGATGATATACAGTTTGTCCTGTTCACTCTGGAAAGCTGCGCTGGTTATCGTTTCTCCCAGGGTAAATACCCGGTCAAGCTCCCGGTCGTCTTTCGTTTGTCCGATTGTCGGGATTATAGAAGAGGCATAGACTCTCCGGTCGGGAGAGACAATGGAGACCTCCGTGACCGGACTTCTGGAGCCGAGCAGTCTGACCGACTGCTGAATGTGTTCTCTGTCTGGCAACAACATATCACGCTCGATAGAATCGCGCAGGGTGGCGGCAAGGACCATCGTGGAATCACTGAACTGCTCCACCGCCGCCTGCCGCTGGAAATAAAGCCCGCTCAGTCCGCCGATAATACCGGTGGTTAAAATGATTCCAAAAACTAAAATAACGACTTTATATTGAAGACTCATAGCGACATTTTTGTTTCGAGACGGGGTGCTGAATGCGGTGGCTTGCTTGACGTAAGTAGTGCCCTGTCGATGTGAAGACTAACATTCTGTCAGGTTCGTGTCAAGTCATTGTCGAAAATAAAACAAGTACCTGAAATGCAGTAAATCATCCGATTGACGAGTTATGGGCATACTCTACACAAGTCCCCACCTTTCCAGCCTGAATCTCCGGTGTTACGGGTTGATTTTTAACCCAAGCTCCCTTTATTCCCCCTATCTAATACTTAAGAACTGCCTGCCGGGAAGTTCCGGATACGGCAATTCAACAGAGAAAAACTACTATAAGTAGAGTATTCCGCTCCACTGATTCAATTATAGCATTACGT
>JAUYDN010000210.1 GCA_030691775.1 Dehalococcoidia bacterium | reverse complement strand
GCCTGCTGAGACCCGCCTATTTTACTCCTGCTTTTAAACGGACCGGAGACCTCTTCCGCGAGATGCGGGATAAAAACTACCACCTGTGCGTCATCGTCGATGAGTTCGGGGGTACCGCCGGCGTTGTAACCCTGAGCCGTTTGATGGAGGAGATCGTCGGGCACGTTGGCGATGAGCTGTCACCCTCAGCGATTGATTTTGAGGTGATCGATAGCCACACCTTTGAAATCGATGGCACGATGCGTATCGAAGATGCTAATGAAGAGTTAAACCTGGACCTACCCGAGGGCGACTACGAAACCGTCGCCGGATTTATTTTAAGCCTGCTGGGGCGTATTCCCAGAGAAAACGAGCAGTTACATTTCAGAGACCTGAAACTTATCATTAAAGAAATGCAGGGCGTGAAGATTGATAAGGTCCTGGTAACCAGGGAGAAACATGTACCGTCTGCGCGTTAGGTTCCGGCGCGGGGCTGAGCTGAAATTCATCTCGCATCTCGACCTGATGCGGTTGTGGATACGTGCCCTGCGCCGCGCCCGGATTCCACTGGCATATTCGGAGGGATTCAGTCCCCATCCCAGAATCTCCCTTGCGGCGCCACTGTCCGTGGGTGTCACCGGAGAAAGCGAGTTAATGGATATCACCCTGAGCCATCCGGTCTCGCCGCACTTTTTCATGAACGCCGTTAATCAGCAATTACCGCACGATATCGAAGTCCTGGAGGTTTACCCGGTCTCGCCTTCGGTGCCGTCTCTACAATCGCAGGTGCGGTTCGCTGTTTACCGTGTTGAGATTGCCACCAGCAAACCGGAAGAAGAAATCAGGGCGGACATCCGGAGGTTGCTCTCACTGGAGCATCTTCCCTGGCACCACGAGCGCGATACCGGCAGGCGCGATTATGACCTGCGTGCCCTCATCGATGACATTCGACCGGAAGGTTGTGGGGGCGGCATCTGTATCCTGGAAATGAGGCTAAGGTGTGACGAAAGCGGTTCCGGCCGCTCGGAGCAGGTCGTCTATGCGCTTGGCTTTAACGAATACCCGAAATCAATCCAGCGCACCCAACTCGTTCTGGGCGCACAACATATGAGGAAAGTCCCAGATGCCGGTAACCGGGTATCGAATAAGCCGTTTCCCCGTAAATAGCTATGTCTGGCGTTCAGAAGCATAAATCCCTGGAACAGAAGGTCACCGGCTTTTTTCAGGAGTATGGTCTCATACCCTTGCGGAAGCCTATCCTGGTCGGGGTTTCCGGAGGACCGGATTCCATTTGCCTGCTCCATATTCTTAATCGCCTCAAAAAAGAACTCAAATTAAAATTGCACGTAGCGCACCTCGACCACCGCCTGCGTAAAGAATCCGCGCAAGATGCCCAGTATGTACTCGACCTGTGCCACGAGATGGGTGTACCGGTCACCGTCGAACGGCGGGACGTGCAAGCGTACCGGAAAGAGCATAAGCTCTCCCTTGAGGAAGCCGCGCGCGAGGTCCGCTATGCTTTTCTGGCAGATGCGGCGGTATCCATCGGGACAGATACAGTGGCAATCGGGCACACCCTCGATGACCACATAGAAACAGTGCTTCTCAATATTCTCCGGGGCACCGGTACACGCGGTCTGCGCGGGTTACTACCTATCAGCCGAATCGAAGCTAGCGGGCATCCGTTGGCGGTTATACGACCCCTCCTGGAAGTGAGCCGGGAGGACACGGTGGAGTACTGCCGGCTCCACAATCTGCAACCACGGACCGATACAAGCAACCGCTCGCTGGCGTTCACCAGGAACCGCGTCCGTCTCAAGCTTATGCCGTTGCTTAAGACTTTCAATCCGAACATCGTCGATAGTTTACAGCGTCTCTCGCGCATTGCCAGCGACGATATTGCATTTATGGAAAAGACTGCTGGAGAGTTATGGAGTAAAATCGCCCGACAAGAGGACGGAGCGGTGTTGCTGAAGAAAAAGGTGTTTCGTGACTTACCCCGCAGTATAAAGCGCCTTGTACTCCGCCAGGCGGTTGAAACCGTGCGCCATTCTCTGAAAGATATCGAAGCCCGCCATATCGAGGATATGCTGGAACTGACCACCGGACCCACAGGGAAGAGTATAAATCTACCTTTCGCCCTTGTTTTTGAAGCGGCCTATGATTGTTACGTATTGCGTAGTGCAGATGAGCAACCGCCACATATATTCCAACAACAACTGGGGCAAGCTTACTCGCTGACTGTACCCGGCAAGGTGGAAATCCCGGGATGGCGCATCTCTGGCAGAATTGTTAAAGAGAAGGGCTCCGGTAATGAGTTTACGGAGTATCTTGACGCGGATAAAGCTGGCACAGAGCTAACGGTGCGTACCCGTCGCCCCGGCGACTGCTTTCAACCACTCGGTCTCGGTGCGGAGAAAAAGGTGGGAAAATTTATGATCGACGCACATATTCCCCGCACGTGGCGTGCTAATGTTCCACTCGTGTGTGATGGAGAAAAGGTGCTGTGGGTAGTAGGGTACCGCATCGATGAGCGGGTAAAAGTCACGGAAAAGACGAAGCGGACTTTGAGAATCGGGTTTGAGCGTGTATAAAGCCAGCTCACACACGTATCTTCCCTGTTTGACCTGCATTAAGGTGCTCACACGTGATGTGTCTGCCCAACTGTTTTGGACATTTAGTAATTGGGATTTTCTTGTTATATACCTGGCATTTTGATACCTGGTGTGCGTGGGGAGAGGTGTGTGGAACACTGTTTGCCGAGCGTGTTTAACAACACACCCTGTCATTACTATGAAAATAGTCGTGTCTGTCATCCTGGAGGAGTCCGTCCCACCATACTCCAGAAGGACGACGAAGGATCTCAGGGTGGGGGCAAAGGAGGTCATTACCCTCTACGAGAGTCCCAGTTGGACAGCAGACAGAGACGGCACTCAATTTTCATTGCTTCGTGGTGCCGATGTAATAGGCATGACCGATTCCAGCCCCGTGTCGTGGCACGGGGTAAACTCCGGCTGGAATCCAGGGATGGGTTGGCGACTGGATTCCCGGGTCAAGCCCGAGAATGACAATAATTAACAACCTCTGTTTGCTTCGATTTGGCAAGAGGTGGTATTATTTGCTAGACTATTTGTTTAGTGAATGCAGATTGGAGGATGTTCTGAATGACCGATATGATTATCGAGAAGGCGCGGAAAGAAACCAGGACCCTGCTCACGGAAATCGAAGCCAAACAGCTCCTGAAAAACGCGGGGATAAACGTTGTCGATACAAGGCTGGCTGCTTCAAAAGAGCAGTCGGTGGCAATCGCTAAAGAAATCGGCTTCCCCGTGGTACTTAAAATCGCCTCGGCGGATGTCGTGCACAAGAGCGATGCCGGCGGCGTGAAGCTTGGTTTAAAGACCGCCGCGCAAGTCGGCAAGGCTTACGACGATATTATGAAGTCCATCAAAGCCGCTTTCCCTAACGCTAAAATCGAAGGTGTTTCGGTGCAGGGGATGGCGCGCCCGGGCGTCGAGGTTATTATCGGTATGTCCAAGGACGCCCAGTTCGGACCGGTGCTGATGTTCGGTCTCGGCGGCGTTCTCGTTGAGATTCTGAAAGATGTTTCCTTCCGCATCGTTCCGCTGGTCAAGCGCGATGCCCGCGAGATGATACGCGAAATCAAAGGGTTCCCCCTGCTCCAGGGCTACCGCGGTAGCGAACCTGTGGATGTGGAAAACCTGGAGAACATATTGCTTAAAGTCTCCGAGTTTATCGAAAAAACCCCGGAAGTGAAAGAGCTTGACCTCAACCCCATCTTTGCCTACAAGGACGGCGCCGTGGCGGTTGATGCCCGCGTTATCCTTGAAAATGCATAGTCCGCACTGGAAAGGCAAAGATGAAAATCCTGGGCATTTCCTGTAGCCCCCGCAAAGGTGGCAATACCGAGGTTTTGTTACGCGCCGCCCTGGAAACCGCACAGGCGGAGGGGGCTGACATTGAGTTCTACTCCGTCTCCGGCAAGCATATCAGGTTTTGTGATGGCTGTTATGTCTGCCGCCGTAACGGGGAATGTCACATTAAAGACGATGACATGGCAGAACTTTTCGAGAAAATGCTGGTGGCGGACGGCATTCTCTTCGGCTCACCGGTATACTTCTGGGACGTCACCGGTCAAGCGAAGACGATCATCGACCGCACCTTTGCAGTTTCAGCACAACGTAATTTTAAGAACAAAGCCGCCGGTGCCATCGTTGCCGCGGGCAGGAACGGCACCAGCACTACCATTTCCACGCTATACAGCTTTTTTACAGGTCACCGGATGATTGTCATCGGTAATGCCATCGGCTATGGTAACGATAAAGGTTCGGTGAAAGACGACGCGCCGGCGATGGCGAACGCTACCGGGCTGGCGAAAGCGATGGTCAGATTTTTGAAGACCGGGAAAATGTGACCGGAGCAACCTGTGATGACGGAAGGTACCTTCAAAACGGGTCCCTTTTTCTTTGACTTATGCATACCCGCACTTTATATTGGTTCTTAAAGGGATAATTTCAGAATGAATTGAATGGAAAGAGAAGGACGGCACCGTATGGAATTCTGTGGCCTCTTTTCCCTTAAAGACAGGGTAGCAATTGTAACCGGGGCGCGGCGCGGTATCGGGGCGGCAACAGCGATTTTGTTCGCGCAGGCGGGTGCCGATGTCGCCATTTCGGATATTGAGGCCGGGACGGGCGAGCTGGATGCCATCGCCGGGATAATCAAGCAGTCGGGCAGACGTGCCCTGGCGTTGAAATGCGATGTCTCCCTCAAATCGGATATCGATAACATGGTGCAGAAGACCATCGATACCTTCGGGCAGGTTGACATCCTGGTGAACAATGCCGGAGGCGGCAGACCGGGTTCATTACTGGAGCTTTCTGAAGACGACTGGAACTTTACACTCAACTTGAACCTGAAAGGCTGTTTCCAGTGCTGTCAGGCGGTAGCGAAGCACATGATTGCCCGGGAAAAGGGTGCCATCGTCAATGTGAACTCCGTGGAGAGCCTGCGAGCCGTCCGTGATATTTCGCACGCTTACGCCGTTTCCAAGTCGGGGATGACGTTACTTACACGCCAGTTTGCCCGGGAACTGCCGAAACACGGTATACGTGTCAACGAGGTTGCGCCGGGCAGTATCCGCACCGAGATGATGAAGCCTGTCTGGAGTGACCCGGAGAGGATGGAAAGGCTGCGCACGATGTCCCTGTGGGGCAGGATGGCAGAGCCGGAAGAGGTCGCCAGCGCCATTCTCTTCCTCGCCTCCGATGCGGCTAGCTGGGTGAACGGGCATACGTTGATTGTCGATGGCGGGTACATGGCATAGCCGATGAACTAACAACCGTCAATTAGCGTAGTGTCTCCGAAATAACTTGACAATTACACATGAAGTGTGGTGCCACGGACGAAATATGAAAATGATGGTTGCAAAGGGTGGGAAAGCAAGATGAATGCCAACTTGCACAAGGGAGTTGAGAGGGGCGTCAGCCCCTCTCAAAATAGTTCTTCCCCTTCTCTGCGGAGAAGGGGCTAGGGGATGAGGCGCTGTGTAAGAACTGGCATCTTTTACCTGTACTTGGCCAGGTACAAGTATTCAGAATTGTAAAGCTGTTATTGAGACACTACACTAAACCGTTACTCATACGTTTTGAATAACCCACTGAAAAATACAGGTCCAAGTGGGCATAATGAGAATGAAAACAACCTTAATAAAGGAAGCGGCTGTGAGAGAGAAGGCGTGTTATTGAGACCAATGTTCCAGCTTTATTGACACGCGGATAATATCCCTGATTAAAGAGTGCTTTCATGACGTCCGATGTTGAATTTAACCGGCATGGTCAGACAGGCGTTAATGCCTTACGAAGGCGTAAGACTACATAAAAACAGCAAATGAAAACATAGGAGATGTTTATATGAAATTAGGTCAAGGCACCGTATCTCTCACTAACCTGGCACACCTGGGCATTGTGGTAAGGGATGTGGAAAAGACTGCCGAGTTGATATCTTCGATTTGGAACATTGGGACCCCGGAGGTTTTTGACTATTCGCCCACAAATGAGCTTGTTGGCGGAAAGCCGTTTGCCGGAAAGCCATTTGCCATGAGAGTTGCGTTTATCAAGTTCGGTACTATAATGGTTGAATTGCTCCAGCCGTTAGACCGGAACTCCCTCTACTATGATTTTATCAAGACAAAGGGAGAGGGAATACACCACATCGCCTGGGGAGTATCCAATTACGATGAGATGGTAGCCAAATTTAAGAAGCAGGGGCATAAGTTGTTGATAGAAGCTACTTACAAAGGGGAGCGCTGGTGCTATTTTGACGTGAATCCCGGTGGCATGGTGCTCGAGTTCCGGGAAGAGTACAGAAAGATATAGCTGGAGGGAGTATCCACTGGTAAATCACCTTCTGAATCCTGATATACCTATCTGAATTTAACATTCCATACTCAATTCCCCGACCATAAGGTCGTGGGAAGTTTAAGTTACTACTCAGAGCATAAACATGTTTGCATAAGACGATTTGTGGTGGGTTACGTCCTCTCGAAATCTGAAAGCCAACACCCCTTGAAACCGGACTAACCCACCCTACAAGATGTAATCTACTTAATGCTCTGCGTAATAAGCTGAAATTTATAGCCCGATTGGGTCGATGTCGACAGACCATCCCTGCGGGAAGGTGAGGCGCTGGAGGAAAGTGGAGAGTCCCAGCCCGCGGACGATAACCTGCCAGCGGTACCTGCCCCGTAGACGGTGAATATAAGCCGGTGCCGGTCCGAGGACATCGATACCAGCAAGACCGAGCGCATCACGCTCCTCTTTGATTCGTCCCGCCATTTTAGTGGTCTCTTCGATACAGCGGTGGTCGTTGGTGTGGGCAAAAAGCAGATTGGCAAGCTGTACGAAAGGTGGCTCATGAAATTGCCTGCGGAAGTTGATTTCCTGCTCATAAAACAGATTGTAGTTATGCGCGGCCGCGGCTTGAATAGCGTAATGCTCAGGGTTGTAGGTCTGGATGATAACCTGCCCCGGCACCGCCCCTCGCCCCGCTCTGCCCGCCACCTGACTCAGTAGCTGGAAAGTACGCTCGCCGGCGCGGAAATCGGGTAAACCCAGGCTGAGGTCGGCGTTAATCACCCCGACCAGCGTCACCAGCGGCAGGTCGAGACCTTTGGCAACCATCTGCGTACCGATGAGAACATCCGCCTCGTGGGAGCGGAACTTATCCAGGATTTTCTGGTGGGAATAACGCCCGCGCGTAACATCCCGGTCCCAGCGCAGGACCCTCGCCATCGGGAAAGAGAGTTTGACCTCTTGCTCCAGCTTTTCCGTGCCGATGCCCAGGTAACGTATCCGCCGGCTGGAGCATTTCGGACAAAGAACCGGCACATCCGCCTGGTAGTTACACTGGTGGCACAATAAAGACTGGGTATCCAGGTGATAGGTCATCGGCACTTCACAACGGCGGCACTTGAGCACGAAGCCACAGTTGCGGCACTGTATATACGTCGAGGCGCCGCGCCGGTTCAAGAACAGGATTACCTGCTCGTGGTTTTCTAAGGCTTTATCGATGGCGGGAGTGAGCGCCCGGCTGAAGATACTGCGGTTGTTTTCTCTCAACTCTTTCCGCATATCGATAACATCGACACGGGGGAGGTCGGTGTGTCTTACGACACGTTCCGGTAGCTGGAGTAGCCGGTACTCTTCTTTGCGGGCGCGGTAATAGCTCTCCATGGATGGCGTTGCACTACCCAGCAGGACAGTATAACCTGACATCTCGCTCATTTTCACGGCAACATCGCGGACGTGATAACGGGGCGATTGCTCATGCTGTTTATAGGTCCATTCATGCTCTTCATCGATGATAATGATGCCGGGGTCGGACAGGGGAGCGAACAAAGCGCTCCGCGGCCCGATGACCACGTCAACTTCGCCGTTTTTGATGCGCCACCACTCGTCGAACTGCTCGCCGAGGGATAAATGACTATGGAGGACTGCCACCCTGCCCGGGAACCGTGAAACGAAACGCTCGATTGTCTGCGGCGTGAGCGCAATTTCCGGCACCATGACGATGCCCCGTTTGCCCAGCTTGACGGCTTCCGCCAGTGCCTGCAGGTAAATTTCCGTCTTGCCGCTGCCGGTGACGCCGTATAGAAGCAACACCTTGCCCGGTTTGACAGGAGAAACCACACCCCAGAGGTTCTCACGCACCGACCGGAAAACCGTCTCCTGCGCCGGTGTGAGCGGGAGTGGCTGGGAGAGTTGTACCCCTTGTAACTCCAGCGGTTCACGGCGTACGGGAATAGCCTCGAGGGAAACCAGCCCCTTCTTGACCAGTGCATTGACCGTGAGCCTCTCTGTACCCGTCTTTTCTTTAATATCTGCCAGCGTAACCGGCGTTAGCTGTTCGGCAAGGTACTTGATTACGGCAAGCTGTTTTTTCGCTTTACCGCCGGTCATAGCTTTAATGGTTTCCACAATCTCCTCACGAGGAACAAGCAAACGGACGTGGTAAACCTCCTTTGCCTTGACCTTGACACGTTCGAGCTCGTACTGCCGCCGCAGGATACCGAGCTTTACCAGTTGCAATGAGTTCGCTTGCGCTTTTTTCTTCCCCAGCGATTTCTCCAGCTCTTTGAGTCCGATTCTGCCATCGCGTTCCGCCAGCTTCATAATTTTCTGCTGGGTCTCGTTGAGGTCGTCTTCATCGAATTCGCGACTGCCCAGCGTGAAGAAGGTCAACACCCGGCGCTCGAAGCCTGGTGGGAGCATAAGTGCGAGGGCGCTGAAAAGCGGGGCAAGGTAATACCCTGAAATCCAGCGTGCCAGGGCGATTTGTTCTGGAGAAAGTAACGGCTGGGGGTCGATGATGCTGGCGATGTCTTTAACCTGCTCGACCGCAGGACTGGGTGTCAGTTCGACAACAATTCCCTGGAGTAGCTTCGTCCCGAACGGGACCCAGACCGCCTGCCCGACCTGGATATCGAGATGTGGCGGGATAGCATAGCTGAAGGTACGCAGGTGCGCGGCAGGCGCATTGACACTGACTTCAGCGTATCCCATCCGTGACTCCCCGTTCTGAAACGAATAAACTGGAATTACAAGATAAATCCGAAGCTCGAAATACGAAACTCGAAATAATATTAAAATCTAAAAAATCAAATGTCTGAAACCCTTAGAATTTGATAATTTGTTTCGACATTCGAATTTCGATATTTCACTCTGCTATTACTTCTTGGCTTCCGGAGCCGGCTCAGGCGCTGGCTCTGCCTCCGGTGTGGTTACCAGTTCAGCGAATCCACGCGGCAGGCGGCGCTCCTTGATGCGGGCTTTCTTGGCGCTCAATCCACGCAGGTAATAGAGCTTGGCACGCCGCACTTTCCCGTGGCGGATGACCTGGATTCTTTCAATGAGTGGGGACGCCATGGGGAACGTGCGCTCGATGCCGACGCCGTAGGCAACCCTTCTCACGGTGAAAGAGCCGCCGGCGCCGCCACTGCGCAGACGAATTACGACGCCCTGGAAAGACTGGATGCGCTCTTTATCACCCTCGTGCACTTTGAGGTTGATGCGTACGGTATCGCCCGGGGTGAGGTGGGGCAGTTTTGATTTCGGTTTAATTGCGTCCAGCTGTGCTGTGCTCATGGTTCATTAACTCCTGTCTATTGAGGTCTGTTACCTCTTAATATACTCTTTTTCCTTTTGGGAGAGATTCGCTTTAGCTAAAAGCTCCGGGCGCCGTTTCATGGTGCGGAGAACCGATTGCTCACGGCGCCATGCCGCGATCTGGGCGTGGTTGCCCGAAAGCAGGACTTCCGGCACCGACTGTTCGCGGTATACCGGCGGCCGCGTGTATTGGGGATACTCAAGCAGTCCCGCGGTGTGGGACTCGTAGAGCAGTGAATCGGGGGAGCCGAGAAAGCCGGGTACCAGTCTGACCACGGCATTCACCACGACCATTGCCGGTAGCTCGCCTCCGGTGAGCACATAGTCGCCGATACTGATTTCATCGGTTGCCAGGTGCTCGCAGACACGCTCGTCCACGCCTTCATATTGACCGCAAATGAAAATGAGATGGCTGTTAGTTGAAAGCTCCCGGGCAATATCCTGGGTGAACAGCCTGCCCTGGGGTGAAAGCAGAACCACAAGCGGGTCTTTTATACCTTGCTCCGTCAGCTCGGACTTGATAGCTTCCACAGCCTCAAACAACGGCTCCGGTTTCATCACCATACCGGCGCCGCCACCGTACGGGTAATCATCCGTGGTATGGTGCTTATCGTGCGTGTAGTCACGGATATTGCGGATGTCCAGCTTTACCAGCCCGCGCTCAACTGCCTTCTGGAAGAGGCCGACGGAGAACGGTCCTTCGAATATTTGCGGGAACAGGGTGAGTATATAGATATGTATCATTTTGATTTATGATTTAAGATTACTTATTTCTTATCTTGCTGATAGCTGACTGCTGAACGCCGAAAGCTCGTTTTCTTTTTCGCCAACAAAATATAATTCTAACATAATCGAGAGTGGAATGCGAAAAGCACGTTGGAGGTTGTTTATTATTGTCATTCTCGGGCTTGACCCGAGAATCCAGCCACCAACCCCTCCGCTTGGATTCCCGCTCCCGTATCGTGGTACGGGACAAGCTGCGCGGGAATGACAGTCTTCGAGGGTTTGGTTTTTACCCGTCGAACAACCTGTTTAATTCGTAGCGTACTAACAATTCCTGAACACCTCAACCGTAAAATTTCTTAAAAACCCACGCTCAACTACTTGACAGAATGATAATAAGTGTGAGAAAATGGTAATCTGTGGGGATTAGTGGTAAGAAATAGTTTTTCCGGGGGCTTCTTGATATGGTACCGACAATGTTCCTGGGCGAATACGACTACAAAATAGACGAAAAGGGCAGGATTCCCCTCCCGCCTAAATTCCGCCAGGAATTTAGGGACGGCATCATCCTCGCCGCCGGTCCGGAAAAATGCATCCTTGCCTATAGCCCCGCCCATTGGAAACAACTCGCGGAAAGCGTCACCACCGGTTCCTTCCTCTCCAGCAAAATGCGCAAGCTCAACCGCGCTGTGTTTGCTACCGCTTTTCAACTCAACCTCGATGGTCAAAACCGTATCGCTCTCCCCGCGCCCCTGCGCCAGTATGCCGGTATTACCACCGATGTTATCGTTGCCGGCGCCAATACCTACCTGGAGCTCTGGGATAAAGCCGCCTGGGAACAGGAAAAGGCGGATAGCCAGGCGCAGTCGTGGCAAATCATCGAATCCCTTGAAAAACACTAGGAGTAAATGTGTTATCCGTGGCTCATAAGCCCGTTTTGTTAAAAGAAACAATCGCCGCCCTGTCAGTCCAGCCGGGCGGGAGATATATTGATTGTACCCTGGGTGACGGCGGTCACGCGCTGGCAATCCTCGAACAGAGCACGCCGGGTGGACAGTTACTCGGTATAGACGCCGACCCCGCCGCTATCCGCCGCGCCACCGACCATTTGAGCAAATACCGGGACTCAGTCCTGATAGTTCAGGGCAATTTCGCCGACCTGGATACAATCTGCCAGCGCTATTCCTTCGCCCCTGTCCACGGTGTTTTGTTAGACCTCGGTCTTTCCTCGGAACAGCTGGATGAGGACCCGCGCGGTTTCAGTTTCCAGCGCGATGCCGAGCTCGATATGCGCTTCGACCCGGCACAGGAGACCACCGCCGCGGACATCATCAATAACTCATCTGAAACCGAACTGGCACTGATATTGCGCGAATTTGGTGAAGAACCATACGCACGCAGAATCGCACGCCGTATCGGGCAGGTGCGCCCTATCAAAACCACAATGGAGCTGGCAAAGGTGGTAGAGCAGGCGGTGGGCGGACGTCACGGCAAAATTCATCCCGCCACCCGTACTTTCCAGGCGCTCCGCATCGCCGTCAACCGTGAACTGGAAAACCTGGAAACGGCGCTGGGCAAAGCGGTAGAGGTGCTCGGTACCGGTGGCAGACTCGTCGTCATCAGCTACCACTCGCTCGAGGACCGCATCGTCAAACATTTCACGCAGAGGGAATCCCGTGATTGCATTTGCCCGCCTAATATTCCTGTATGCGATTGCGGGCACACTGCCAGCCTGCGGGTTGTGAACAAGAAAATAATAATACCGTCAGAAGAAGAAATCCGCGACAACCCGCGCAGTCGCAGTGCAAAAATGCGGGTGGCGGAGAAAATCGAGCGGAGCACCCGCGCTGACACAAGGGCACGGACGCGGTTTTCGCAGAACTAATCGAGGCAATGACGTCCTTCGGGTGAAGGACATTGAATAAATTCTACCAGGTGGCTGGAAACCACCGATGAGGAGGAATAATGCGTAAATGGAAGACCGTATCGGCAATTGATGTCGGTACTACCAAGGTCTGCACGCTTATCGCCGAAGTGGGCGATAACGGACAGATGCGCATTGCCGGGGTGGGGCTTGTACCCTCCCACGGCTTGCACAAAGGCATGGTAGTCAACATCAATGAAGCCAGGGAGTCAATCCGCCAATCTGTGAAGAAAGCGGAGCAATCCAGCGGCTACCGGGTGGATTCTGTGTACGTGGGCGTCACCGGCCGTCACATCAGCGGTAAAAACAGCCGCGGTGTGGTTGCCGTCACCCGCAACGACCGACTTGTCCGTCCGGATGACCTGAGAAGGGTCCTGCAGAATGCCCAGAGTGTCAAAGTGACCGGAGAGCAGAAACTGCTTCATATGATTCCCCGCAGTTATGCCGTCGATGGGCAGGAAGGTGTGCAGAACCCGGTCGGAATGCACGGCTTTAAGCTGGACGTGGAGACCCACGTCATCACTGCGGCTGTGTCATCCGTACAGAACCTCGTCAAGTGTATCCGCGGGGTGGGAGTGGATGTGGAGGACCTCGTGTTCGAGGCGCTCGCCAGCAGTGAGGCTGTCCTGACGAAAGATGAAAAGCAGGTCGGCGTTATTCTGGCGGATATCGGCGGCGGCACCACCGATATCGCCGTCTTCAAGGATGGCAGCATCTGGCACACGGCAATTGTGCCTGTCGCCGGTTACCAGATGACCCGCGACATCGCCATCGGACTTGGTTTACCCTTTGAAGTGGCTGAGGAGATGAAAAAGAAATACGGCACAACGATACCTGTCTATGAGGGCAAAGCGGACAATGACGCCATACCGACCGGACGGAATGGCAACTGTATCTCTTACCAGGGCTTATGCGATATTGTCCGCGCCCGCATGGAAGAAATCCTGCGTCTCATCGTCCTCGAGTTGCCGCGTGGCGAACAAGACCTGCTTGTACCCGGCGGCCTGGTATTGACCGGCGGCACCGCTAACATGGCAGGCATCGATTCATTCGGGCGTGATACCCTGCGCATGCCAGTGCGCGTGGGTGCGCCGCTCCCGATTCACGGCATCGGCGATAATCTCACCGACCCGGCATTCTCCACCGCTGTAGGCTTACTGCTCTGGGGCGTGAAACCGAAGAGCGTCTCCAGCTGGAAATCCAGGGGGTTTGGTGGCAATGTCGTCAATCTCGTATCCCGGATTAAGGGCTTGTTTTCCCGACCAACTGCCAATCAATAAAAATACATAAAGATAAATAAAAGAGGAGGAAATTAATGGCGAGGTCAAGTTTCACCGCCAGCCCTGTTAGAATAAAAGTCTGCGGTCTCGGTGGCGGCGGTTCCAATGCAATTACCCGTATGGTCAGAGACGGCGTCGTTGGCGTGGAGTTCATTGCGATGAATACCGACGCGCAGTCTCTAGCAATCACGGAAGCCCCGGTCCGTATTCAACTCGGTGAAAAGCTTGTCAAAGGTCTCGGCGCGGGCGGCGACCATCATGTCGGTCAGAAAGCCGCGGAAGAGAACCGCGATGAAATCAAGGAAGTCCTCAGCGGCGCGGACATGATATTCTTGACCGCCGGTATGGGCGGCGGCACCGGCACCGGCGCCGCACCAGTCGTGGCGGAGATTGCCAGGGGAAGCGGCGCCCTCACCATCGCCGTGGTCACCAAGCCCTTCGGTTTCGAGGGTAACCACCGCATGAAAGTTGCCGAAGAAGGCGTGCAGAACCTCCTGGGTAAGGTCGATACCCTCATCATCATCCCGAACGAACGGCTTTTCACCCTGTGCGACCAGAAGACCGGAGTCGATACGGCGTTCCGGATGGCTGACGAGGTACTGTGCCACGGCGTGCAGGCGATTGCCCAGGTTATCACCACCCCCGGTCTCATCAACCTGGACTTTGCGGATGTACGCTCCATCATGAAGGACGCGGGTCCTGCCTGGATGTCCATCGGGCATGGCAGTGGCCAGAACCGCGCTGTGGATGCCGCCAAGAATGCGCTCGCCAGCCCGTTGCTGGACGTAGAAATCACCGGCGCCAAGGGCGTACTCTTCAACGTCATCGGCGGCGATAACCTGTCGCTCTTCGAGGTCAACGAAGCCGCGGAAATCATCAAGCAGGCTGTCGACCCGGATGCCAATATCATCTTCGGCGTGGTGCATGATTCCCGGATGGATAAGGACGTCAAGATAACGCTCGTCGCCACCGGGTTCCAGGCAAACCAGATGGGCAATGCCCCCATCCGCGCGGAAGAAATGGCGGAGTACCTCAAAGACCTGAAGAACGAAGAGCAGTTGGACGTGCCCGCATTCCTGCGCAGACCGATGTACGCCGCGCGCAAGATGCCGGCGCCACAACCACAGCAAGCTCCGGCGCAGACTTCACGGACTGCCAGGCCACCCGCTTACAATCCGTGGAGCCGGTAAATCCGGTACTGAGAGCAGGCAAAGGGAGCGAACATCTCCGTGTGCCTGAGCTCTGAAATATGAGGGTACTATCGGGTAGACTACCTCACCCCTACCCGATAGTACCTCTCTAAAGAACTGATTAGCGCTATTTGACCGTTGAGCCGGTTAAGATAAATTCCGTCACTGGCGGGAACACGATACTGAGAGCGGGTAGCAGGTTTACAAACTTGTAAGGTTGTCTGAAAATTACAATTTGGAATGTCATTGTCGGGCTTGACCCGACAATCCACGCAAATTCAGACAACCTCAACTAAAAACCGGTTCTTTATGATAGAGGGTACTATCGGGTAGATTACCTCACCCCTACCCGATAGTACCTTCACTTGTTTCCTCGCCCCGCCCAACCAACCAAATTCCAAACATCAAGCGCCAACTGCCAAACAGTCTCAAAAAACATAATAAAAAAGTGGTATAGTTTGGGTGGAGGTACAAACGTGAACGACCCCGCGATTCACAGGATGTCCGCAGTCCAGCTGGCTACAGCAATTAAATCCCGGCAATTATCCCCCGTAGAAGTAACGCAAGCTGTTTTACGACGAATCGAGCTGGTAAACCCGAAAATAAATGCCTTTTGCACCATTGCCGCGGAACAGGCTGTACAACAAGCTAAGGAAGCGGAAAAGGTAATTATGCGTGGCGATGAAACAGGTCCCCTCCACGGCGTGCCAGTTTCTATAAAAGACTCCGTGTACACAAGAGGTATCCGCACCACCATCGGTTCAAAGCTTTATGAGGACTTCGTACCGGAGCAGGACGCCGTGGTCGTCGAGCGGTTGAAAAAAGCCGGCGCCATTATCATCGGCAAGACCAATACGCCGGAGTTCTGCTTGATGGGTATCACGGATAACAAGCTCTTCGGTGTGACCCGGAATCCCTGGAATTTAGATTACACTCCCGGTGGTTCCAGTGGGGGAGCCGCCGCTTCCGTAGCAGCAGGGATGTGCCCTATCGCCATCGGCAGTGATGGCGGCGGGTCGATACGCATTCCTTCGAGCTTCTGTGGCGTGTTCGGACTAAAACCGTCGTTCGGCAGGGTGCCGCAATATCCAAATTTCCCCGGCTGGGATACAACCGGTCTGATTACGAACACAACGTTTCTAAACCATAGCTATTCTGGACTTCCCAGACTAACTTTGGCTTAGGGTATATTAGCTCCCGGGGTTTACGGATCCTCAGCAGCCATGCCCTGCTGGCAACTGCCTGAACACCGCGACCTAACGCAGATGCAACGGCCTCAGTTGACGTTTCTTTTACGTATAACTCGGCTAGCATGGCGTCATCCTCAGCCG
>JAUYDN010000158.1 GCA_030691775.1 Dehalococcoidia bacterium | reverse complement strand
GTGGGTTTGACAAAACATTCCTCCCGCATTAAACTCGTGTACGAACGTCATTTTACCCCGAGGATTACACATTGAGAGGAGTGTTTAATGGAATACAAAGACATCACCTATGCCGTCGAGGATAACCTGGCGGTCATTACCCTCAACCGCCCGCAGACTTTGAATGCCTTCACCCCCGGTCTTATCGACGAGTGGGCGGATGCTTTACAGAAATCGCAGGCTGACCCCAAAGTGCGCGTGGTGATGGTGACGGGCGCGGGGCGGGGTTTCTGCTCCGGCATGGACGTGCGCGGGGCGGCCGGCGGTGGCGAGCCACAACCACTGTACATGCGCCGCAACTACATGAAGCTCGGTGTGCACAAGGTCTGCCGTGCCGCGGAGCACCTGGATAAGCCATATATCGCCGCCATCAACGGTCCGGCGGCCGGGGCGGGGATGGACATGGCATCGATGGCGGATATTCGGGTTATATCAAATACGGCGCGCGTCGGTATGACCTACATACGTATGGGGTTACTACCCGGGGACGCCGGTTGTTACTTCCTGCCGCGCATTATCGGTGCGGCGAAGGCGCTGGAAATGATATGGACGGGCAGGATGATAGACGCCGACGAGGCATTGCGCATCGGCTATGTCAGTGCCATCTTCCCGGAGGCGGAGTTCTTGACTAAAGCCAGAGAATATTGCCGCCAGTTTATGCAGGCGGCGGTCGCCACGCAGTATGCCAAGAGAATGGTCTGGCGGGGAATCGACCTGTTCCGTAACATCAACCTGGAGATGGCGGAGATGGCGATGCTGATTAACTCCACCAGCCCGGATACGAGAGAGGGTCCCCGGGCCTGGGTAGAAAAGCGCGAGCCAAAGTGGAGCGGGGAATAGTCTGCGCCATCGTCATTGCGAGCGCCTGCGAAGCAATCTCTGGGGGTTGGGACTCGCCACCCCGAGATTGCCACAGACTGCCCCGTATGAGCGACTTCATCGCCATCCCGATACAGTCGGGACTTGATGCGGGGTCCCTCTGCTCCTCGCAATGACAAAAGAGAATAACGTGAGGTGAAGTATGGACTTCTCGATGGAATATGAACCACAGGATGAACTGTTCGCGCAGGAAGTAAGGGAGTGGATAAAGGAGAACATTCCAAAAGAGTACCACCTTTTCCGCGATGCCTACAGCATTACACCGGAGCAGTGGGAAATCCGGCGCGAAATTGCCCGCCGACTGGGTAAAAAACGGTGGCTTTTACCCGGCTACCCTTATGAATACGGCGGTTGTGATATGGACGTCAGTCATATGGTTGTCCTGAAAAGGGAGTTCGAAAAGGCGCGTATTGCGCATCCGCCCCACTACGATTCTGCGGTCTCATTGGGAGCGCCGGCAATCCTCGCTACAGGCACAGAAGAGCAGAAGAAGCGCTTTTTGCCCCCGGTATTAGCCGGGGAAGTACATACCTGGCAACTCTTCACCGAGCCGGAGGCAGGCACGGACGAAGCAAACCAGCAGACCAACGCCCTCCGTCACGAGCGTGATAAGGAATACTTCGTCATCAACGGGCAAAAGATGTTCGTCGGGTGCTGGCGCGGCAAGCCGGACTATTTCCTGCTATTGACACGCAGTGACCTGCAGGCGCCCAGGCATCAGAACCTGGCGATGTTCATGTGCCCCGCCAACCTGCCCGGCATCACCATCACGAAGCTCGATTTGTATTGCGCCGATTACGTGCACTCTATCCAGAACGTCATCAGTGACAATGCACCTGGACAGAAAAACCAGGTCTTTTTCGATGATGTCAGAGTGCACCAGGACTACCTCATCGGCGGCGACCACGATGGCTGGAAAGTCGCCGAAGCCACTTTGCTCGTTGAGCACGGTACGGCTGGACCCAGGGACGTGCGCACTCCCCCGGAGAACTACGTATTACCTAAATTCATCGAAGAGTGTAGCAATAACCCGGATATTGCCGCACGTATCAGGGAAAACCCGCTTCTGATGGACAACGTCGCGAGCTATTACATCAGCAACCAGGTCGGGCGCCTGTGGCAAATACGTAACTTCTGGCAACAGACCAACATGGTGCGTGCGCCGGGGCGCGGACCACAGTTGACTCTTTACCAGAAATACTTCGGACCGGCAGCCGCTATGAACCTGGCGCGGGTGCTAGGACCTTACGCTCTCATCCAGGACGATGAACGAGCGTTACTCGGCGGGTCATACGAGGCACTGATACGTGGCTCGTCACTGCTCGCCCCCAGTGGCACTCCGGAGGCGCAGAAAATCATTATGGCGCGCTCGCTTGGCATCGGAAGGTAAACCAGAAGTCTCCCCCTTTAGCAAAGGGGGATTAAGGGGGATTTTTTCTATTATATCCCTCACAATCTCCCCTTCGACAGACTCGGGGCAAGCTCTTTTTGAAAGGGAGAGGTACACCAGAAAAATCAAACGTGACACTAACAGGCAGGACCCGCAAAGGAGCAGATAATGAAACTGGACTTAAGCCTCAACGAATCAGAAAAGATTCTTAAAAAGACCGCTAGCGATTTCGTCAAGGACAACGTGCCGAAGCTGGTGGTGCAGAAACTGCAGGAGACGGATACCGGCACCACACCGGATATCTGGAGGAAAATGGCGGATTTAGGGTGGCTGGGTATCATCATCCCGGAAAAATACGGCGGGCACGGGTTGACATTGCAGAATGCGGGCGTACTGATGGAAGCGCTGGGTATGGGGCCTGTCCCCGGTCCGTTTTTCTCTTCCAGCGTCCTGGCAAGTCAGATTATCCTCGAGGGCGGCAGTGAAGCGCAAAAAAAGTCGGTTTTACCCGCTGTTGCAGAAGGGAAGGAAGTCCTGACTCTAGCGTTCACCGAACCGGCTTTTAGCTGGGAACCTTCCGGAGTGACCACTACGGCGACGAAAACGGGACACGATTATATCCTCGACGGCGTAAAGCTATTCGTGATGGATGCCGCGGCCGCCACACACTTGATAATTGCCGCGCGTACGGGGCAAGAACCTGGAGCAATCTCCTTATTCCTGGTAGATAGCAAAACACCGGGTATTTCCATAAGAAGGCTGGGCGGGTTCATGGCAGGCAGGAGCTTTGAAGTAAAGTTGGATGCGGTGAAGGTACCTGGCGAGGCGCTTATGGGGGAAGAGGGGAGGGGTTGGGAACCGTTGAAAAAGGCAATCGATAAATCGATTCCCGTGCTGTGCGCTTACAAGGTCGGAGGCTGTCAGGCAGTCTATGATATGTGCCTCACCTATTCGCAACAAAGAGTCCAGTTCGGGCAGAAAATCGGGCGCTTCCAGTATGTCGCCGGTATGGTCATCGAGCAGTTCAACCTGCTTGAAGCGGCACGCTGGACGACGGCGGAAGCACTGTGGAAGGCGGATACCGACCGTGACATGAAAGAGAGCGTCCATGTCACAAAGGCGGTCACCAGCGATGCCTATTGGCAGACGGTGACAATCGGGCACCAGGTCATCAGTGGGGTCAGTTTTTCGAAAGAGCACGAGCTTACTTTCCACCTGCGTGCATCCCGGGCGCTATACCACTATCTCGGCGACCCGTCTTATCACCGCTGGAAGCTGGCGAAGGCACTGGTGTAGTAATCATACACCCCACCCGGCTGCTAGCAAATAACAACGGTTCAACCGCCAAATATTCTGCGTAGGGGCGGGGCTCGAAGCTTGTCTCAAAACAATTGGTCTGTCATTCTGGAGGAGTCCCGATAGCATCGGGACAACGAAGAATCTGGTGGTGGGGAGGCGTTGTCTTATTCCCCCACTCTGAGATTCTTCGCTTCGCTCCAGAATGACACCCATTTCTAT
>JAUYDN010000089.1 GCA_030691775.1 Dehalococcoidia bacterium | reverse complement strand
GGGGCTGACGCCCCTCTCAACTCCCTTGTGCAAGTTGGCAGTCATCTTGCTTTCCCACCCTTTGCAACCATCATTTTCATATTTCGTCCGTGGCACCACACTCCATGTGTAATTGTCAAGTTATTTCGGAGACACTACATTAGCAGTCACGAGTGCCCACATTATCTCATAGTACTGTTTACAATTTCCAATCGCCAAAGTTGCACATACGTTCAGGACATCCAACCCAGATATTATATTCGTTAATCAGCGGGGGGTGGGTAAGCACGTTCATTTGAGCGTGCACTATCATTGAACCTGCCTTTAGGTAACAAAAAGCTCTAGCCCGTAAAACTTACCCGCTTCATAGTATGGTTCTACATTGCCGCTACATATCGTTCTAAAGCCTTCAGTGTAAAACCAGCATCCTTGATTCTGTGTAATCTTGCTGCTAAAACAACGTTTCTTTGTTTGGTCGCAATTATTATGATTCAATGCGGTATATTGACAAGCTGAAAAGTTAAGAGTAAGATACTCGCACACGATTTTCTTATGCGTAATGAGTTAGCTGGTATTGCATCCTGACTTATTGCTATAGCTGAAAGCCGAAACGAAACACCACCGGCTTAAGACATCCGACTGTCCTGGGGAAGCTATGCGTACCTATATTATCAGGAGACTGATATTAATAATTCCTACGTTGCTGGTTGCCACGATGACCGTTTTTGCCGTCATCCGTTTCATCCCGGGTAGCGTCATCGAGATGATGGTTGACGAGCGGGAGGCGGCTACCGGGCAAACACTGGAGGGCATCAAGCGCTCCCTTGGACTTGACGTTCCTATTCATATCCAGTACGTGCGCTGGCTCTCGGGCATTGTCCTGCGTGGTGATTTCGGGAACTCTATGTGGAGAGGGACGCCGGTTGCGCGCGAACTTATAGAACGCCTGCCGGTCACCATCGAGCTGGGTACGCTGGCGGTCTTTTTTGCGTGGATAGTAGCGATTCCCGTTGGCGTGTACTCGGCGATGCGGCAGGATACCGTCGGAGACTATCTCAGCCGGAGCTTTGCCATACTGAACCTGGCGGTCCCCGGTTTCTGGCTGGGGACGATGGTGATTGTGTTCCCGGCGCTGTGGTGGGACTTTTCACCGCCGGTGAGGCTGATACGATTCACTGAAGACCCTCTGGGCAACCTGGGGATGTTTATTATACCAGCGTTGATTATGGGAATGGGCATGTCCGCTACGACGATGCGGATGACGCGCACCATGATGCTCGAAGTGCTCCGGAATGACTACATACGCACTGCCTGGGCGAAGGGGCTGAGGGAGCGGGTGGTCATTCTCAGGCATGCTTTGAAGAACGCGCTCATCCCGATAGTCACAATCTTCGGTATGCAGGTTGACCTGATTGTCGGTGGGGCAGTAATCATGGAACAGATTTTCGGGCTACCCGGACTGGGACGCATGATGCTCGAAGGTGTCAATGCGCGGGACTATCCAATCGTCTCCGCAGTAATGGTGTTCGTAGCCAGTGTTGTCCTCGGGATGAATCTCGTCGTGGACCTGACCTATAGTTTTCTCGACCCCAGGATGAAATACAGGTACCGGTAGGCGGAGGTGCGAGTGTGCTGGAGGATGTTGCGGTAAAAGCGCCGGCTGGTGTCGTTGTGGAGCGCAAGCGGCGGCAGTTTGTCACTTTTTTGGTACGCCTTATCAAGGAGAAACCGCTGGGAACTTTCGGTGGTGTTATCGTACTCCTGTTGCTGTTAACCGGCATCCTCGCCGACGTTCTAGCTCCCTACGGTTACAATGACATCAATCCAGCGGCCTCGTTCAGTCCGCCCTCGGCGAAATACATCCTCGGAACGGATAACCTGGGCAGAGATATGCTCAGCCGTATCATCTATGGCGCCCGCATCTCGATGGTCGTCGGTCTGGCTGCGAGCGCTATCTCTGTTGCGAACTCTACCATTATCGGCGTCCTCTGCGGTTACATCGGCGGCAAGTTCGACCTGGTAGTGCAGAGGTTCGTTGATGGGTGGATGTGTTTTCCGGGCCTGGTGATACTTATCGCCCTCGTTTCAATTCTGGGACCGGGTCTGATTACCGTGATAGTTGTATTAGGAGTATTCGGCGGAATCGGCGGCTCGCGGGTGGTACGCGGTGCAGTGATTGCCATCCGGGAAAATGCCTATGTCGAAGCGGCGCGGGCGGTGGGTTGTTCCACCGGCATGTTGCTCGTGCGGCACATCCTGCCGAATGTACTGGCGGTGCTGATAGTACTCTTTACCGTCCGGATGCCTGGAGTAATCCTCACCGAGGCCAGCCTCAGCTTTCTTGGATTCGGTATTCCTCCGCCAACGCCGAGCTGGGGTGGGATGCTGAGTGGCACAGGCCGGAGTTATATGTTCCTTGCCCCTTGGCTGGCTATCTGGCCCGGAGTGGCGCTGACAGTTGTCGTATACGGTGCGAATATGTTCGGTGATGCGCTCAGGGACCTGCTCGACCCGAGACTGAGAGGCGGGCTCGGGCGCTACGATGTGAAGAAAATCCTCCGGACAAACGCTCCTGAGTAAGAATCAGCCCTTGAATGAAGGTGGCTCACACCGGAGAGAGGAAGGAGAGTGGCATGTGATAAGAACAGATGAATCCGCGAAACATCGCGGAAAAGCAGTATGGAATGGGAGGGAAGTCCAGATGAAAGGTAAAATCCTATGGCTGGTAGTTAGTTGCTCGATGGTGGCATTGCTGATTGCAAGCTCCTGCGGAGCACCAGCCCAGACCGAAGAAAAGCCAGCGCAGGAAATCAAGGGGCAGGTGACACAGCCGACGCAGACCAAGGCGGCTGAGCCGACAGCTCAACCGAAGGCGACCACTACGCCGGTATTGGGTGCCAAGCCGTTATACGGCGGCACGTTGAGGGCAATCTGGTCGCCCACCGAACCCCAGTCCTGGGACCCGGCTGATGCCATGTGGTACACGAATCCGGTAACCTCTTTCTATTTTGAGACACTGCTAATCGGGGACCTGGACAAGGGTCCCAGAGGCACCAATGAAACCGGCTTCGGTTCGTTCGACTGGGTAGCAGACGAGCACACTACCGGTATGCTGGCGGAAAGATGGGAGTTGCCCGATACGAAAACCATCATATTCCGGTTGCGAAAGGGTGTCTACTGGCAGGAAAGGCGACCGGTCATGTCTGCCAGGGAGATGGTTGCCGAGGATGTCGTCTATTCATATTTGCGCTATGCAAACGACCCGCGGCGTACAGTGTCCACCCGGCCATGGATAGACTCCGCTAACGTTACCGCACCGGATAAATACACCGTGGTCTTTAAGACCAACTACTTCAATGGTGACTGGATGAATTCGCTTGGCTGGGGGTATTACCGGCAGGTGTATCCCAAGGAGCTGGTGAATGCCGGCATCAAGGACTGGCGTAACGCCGTGGGGACGGGACCGTTCATCCTGAGCGACTATGTCACCGCGTCTTCACTGTCATTTGTCAAGAACCCCAATTACTGGGGAACGACTGTCATCGGCGGTACGACCTACAAGTTGCCGTTTGTCGACCGCTTCGAGTGGCCCATCGTTCCCGATGAATCGACTCGCCTGGCGGCATTAAAGACGGGTAAGGTCGACCAGGTGCTGAGCACCAGCTGGAAGTATGAAGCAACGCTCGATAAGGAAGCCCCGTCCCTCATCAAGAAATGGATACCTGCAGTGTCCTTCCCGATGATGGGCTTCAGGACCGATAAAGCGCCGTTCACTGATATACGTGTGCGGCAAGCCCTGAATATGGCGATTGACCGGAAAGCGATGATTGACTCTCTCTCCGGGGGTCACGGCGCAATCCTGAACGCCCCGTTCTCAATTGCCTGGCCGGAGACTCTCTATACATCGCTGGAGAAACTCCCTGAATCTGTCAGGCAGCTCTTCGAATACAATCCTGAAAAAGCCAGGAAACTTCTGGCTGAGGCTGGCTACCCCAACGGTTTCAAGACAACGATCGATACTCAAAACACGGCCGCCGCCGTTGACCGGAACTCGATGGTTGCTGCCTACTGGAAGGCAATCGGAGTTGAGGCTGAGCTCAAGCCGCGCGAGTATGCAACACTCCTTAGCATCATGATGGGACACAAACAGGAGGGAATCCTTGAGACAGGTAAAGCCCACGGCACGCCTATTTCAATCCTTTCCATTATGGGTGAGGACGGGGTCTGGAACGCGGCCGTCTACTGGCCAACAGAGTTCAAAGACAAGAGGATAGCCGCTGGGGAAACGTTTGACATGGTGGAGCGAAACAGCAAGCTGAAGGCGCTGAACGTGGAGCTCATCAAGTCAGCGGCTTACGTCTGGCTGCCAACTACTGATTTCATTAACTACTGGTGGCCCTGGGTGAAAAACTATTACGGCGAGTACAGTGTCGGCGCGGCTATACCAGCGCCTTACTACGCCCGGATATGGTTGGACCTCGACCTGCGACAGCAGATGACAGGTCGTAGATAGTGCCCTCCGGTCTGATTTTCCCGGAGGCGATGAATGGTAGAGGGGACTGTTGTCCCCTCTACCACAAAGACAGAATAAATCCGGTAAATAGCTGTTTTCCAAACCTGTTCAGTTTAAAACGAAAGCTCACACTGGCATCTTTACACCTGAATACATTCTGTTATGCCCGGGTAGTTGACAATAAAAAACAGAAGAATGGAAGGAACGCAAATGGCACAGCAGTTTAAACACCTGTTTAACCCGCTCAGAATAGGGACGATGACCGTCAGGAACCGGATAATGAGCACAGCCCATGCCTCCGGTATGCTGGCTGATAATGGCCTGCCAGGCGATAAAGCGATTGCTTATTGGGCATCGAAATCAAGGGGTGGGATTGGTCTTGTCTGCACCCAGGTACATGGGGTCCATCGCTCGGCGGGTGTGGCTGTTTTTCGTCAACCTGGTGTCCTGGCGGCGTTTAAGAAAGCCGCTGAGGCGGTCAAGTTGTTTGGAGCATGCTTTGTTCCGCAAATCTGGCATCCGGGATTCAGGGGTGGCAGCATGCTCACCGGGCGGGCAGGCTGGAGTGTTGGGTCGATACCGGAAGGGACTGGCGTTGTACCCCACGCGATGACTGTCGATGAAATCAAGGAGGTAATCGCCGGCTATGCTCACGCCGCAAAGGTAGTGCAGGAAGCAGGTTGTGATGGGGTGGAAATACACGCCGCCCACGGCTACCTGCCCCAGCAGTTCATGACACCCCGTTATAATACACGGACGGATGAGTACGGAGGTGATATGAAGGAACGTTTGAGGTTTCCGCTGGAGGTAATCAACGCAGTCAGGGAGGCAGTGGGCAAAGACTTTACGGTAGGCATAAGAATCACGCCCGATGAATTGCAGGATGGCGGGTACGACCTGGAGGCGATGAAGATTATGGCACCGATTCTCACTTCTGGCGGTAAGCTCGATTATCTTAATGTAAGCTCCGGGCGGGCGATTGCGCCGATGTACTATCCTTCGGGGCACTCTGTTTATACGGCGGCCGAACTCAAGCAGGTGGTGGATATCCCCGTTTTCGCCACTTCATCCCGCATCAGTGACCCGGTTATGGCGGAACAAATCCTCGCTAACAATCAGGCGGACATGGTCGGCATGACCCGGGCAAACATCTGCGACCCTGAATTGTCCAACAAGGCAAAAGAGGGCAGGCTCGATGAAATCAGGAGATGTATCGGTTGCAGTGAGGGGTGCTGGGACCGCATTTCTCTCCGCCATCCGTTAGGCATCACCTGCTCGTATAATCCTGTGGTCGGCAAAGAAACAGTACCGGGGTGGCTTGACCTCATACCTGCCCAAACAAAAAAGAAGGTGTTGGTAATCGGTGGCGGTCCCGCCGGGTTGGAAACAGCCAGAGTCGCGGCAGCCCGTGGCCATACCGTGTCTTTGTATGAAAAGAGCAACGAGCTCGGTGGACTGGTGCTGGTGGCGGCAAAGGCGCCGGGACGGGTGGATATGTCTGAAGTTGCCAGGTACTACACTTTCCAGATGAAACTGCTGGGGATAAATGTCCACCTGGGGACCGAGGTGACGGCAGAGATGGTGCTGGCACAGGACCCGGATGCCGTGGTGGTGGCAACCGGCTCATTCGCCCGGGTTCCCGCACACATTCCCGGCATCGAACAGGATAACGTCGTTGATGTCAGACAGGTCCTCAATGATGAAGTCCAGGTTGGCGAAAACGTGGTAGTGTATGACGCACAGCGCCATATCCACGGGCTTTCGGTGGCTCTCTTTCTGGCGGAGCGGGGGAAGAAGGTTGAACTGATTGGAGAAGACCTTTATTTTGGCATGGAAGTGGAACCGGGTACCCTGAGGGCGGCCAACCAGCGCGTTCTATCGGCGGGAGCCGTTATGACTCCACACACAGGGCTATCAGCTATTTCAGGAAATACGGTGGTGGTCAGGGATGTCTTCACCGGGCAGGAGCGCCGCATCGAAGGTGTGGATACCGTAGTCCTGGCATGTGGTGGTGTCGAAAACAATTCACTGTACTACGCTCTTAAAGGGAAAGTAAAAGAGATTTACAGGGTCGGGGATTGCAACGGAGTCAGGAAACTCCTCTGGGCAACGAACGACGGCGCTGTTCTCGGCAGGATGTTATAGCGGGCGATAGCAAGCGGATAAAGAGTTGAGAGAAACAAAACCTGTCGACACCGATAGCGTATCTGCTCAAACCGGGATATCCGATGGCGGGCCACCGGCATCGCCCGGTTGACCGAGTTCGTTCGTCAATTGCATGTAGAGGCGGGTGAAAGACAGATGCACGGGAGCCCCCGAGGTAGACTTAACTCGCAATAACGTTGACGGTGACTGCGACATTACCATCTTCAACAGGTAAAGACTGACTTCAACAAATGCAGGATTCGATTTCCTGCCGAGTTCTTTGTCCTTGGTGTCCATGATTCCGTGTTGACCGGCAATGCGACAGCTTTTTCATACTATTAGCCATTGCTGTCCAAAACGATACAATGCGTAGGGTGGATGGAGTCCGCTTGAGGCGGCAAGCGTTTTTACTGGTGGGTTTCACCCACCCTTGTATGTTGCACCAGGTGGTATCATGGGATCTTGAGTGGTGCCGCAGACCGAACCACCCTGGGTCGGGAAGACCGATCTTGTAGCGTGGTCGCGGCACCCTTCAGAGAATGAGCCCGGACAGTTGTCAGGTC
>JAUYDN010000032.1 GCA_030691775.1 Dehalococcoidia bacterium | reverse complement strand
CGACCGACCGATGACCTTCGACGACTATTATAAATCGCCGTGGGTGGTGGAGCCATTGCGACTGTTCGATAACTGCTTGATTACCGATGGCGGGCGGGCGCTTATCGTAACCTCTGTAGAACGGGCGCGCGACCTGCGCCACCCGGTGGTGGCGGTGATGGGCGTCGGACAGCACAATCAATCGTGTGAAATCGAGCAGTCGACCACCATGGCTGGTCCCACGGGTGCGTTTCTCGCCGGGCAACAGGCTTTCCACACGGCGGGTATCACGCTCGATGATATCGACGCCTGCCAGATTTACGATTGCTTTACCTACACCGTGGAGATTACTTTGCAGGACTACGGTTTCTTCAAGCCGGGTGAGGGCGAGGACTGGTTCAAGGACGGGAAGATTGGTCCCGGCGGCGCTTTGCCGGTCAACACCTCGGGCGGTCTGCTATCGGAATCTTATATGATGGGTCTCACCCCGCTCACAGAAGGCGTGATGCAGTTGATGGGCAGGTGCGGACCACGCCAGCTCGGACCTGCCACCGGCACGGAGATACCGGAAATTATCCTGTGCAGTGATAACGGGGCAATACTCCAGACACACGCCACGTTTATCCTGAGGAGGCTGTAAATGAGCTACCAGAAACCGTTGCCCCAGCCAAACGCCGACGATAAATTCTTCTGGGACGGCTGTAAACAGCACAGACTGCTCTTCCAGAAGTGCCTGAAGTGCGGTCTGGTACGCTGGCCGCCATCGATTCTCTGCCCTGACTGCTACTCACACGATACCGAGGTAATCGAATCTAAAGGGAGCGGGGAACTCTATACCTGGGCGGTCTACCACCGGCCTTACCATCCCGGGTTTGCCGGTGAATTACCTTACATCACCGCCGTCATCGAGCTAACAGAAGGTCCGCACTTTCTGAGCAATATGGTCGGGTGCAAAGCCGACGACCTGAAGTGCGACATGCCGGTGGAGATGGTGTGGGATGACATCACGCCGGAATTCAGCCTGCCGAAGTTCAAGCCGGTTGGGTAGCGAGTCAATCACCAATACGCAGGTCTAACCTGGCTTGACATTTTGACCGAAATAGCCTTAAAATCTGTTGATATTTGGTGTCATATATGATACCAAAAATTTGTGTGTTTCAGAGATGAGCAAACAAGAAAAAAGAGAGCAAAAAATAAGGAAAAATCCCACAAATGTTTTGTTGGAAGACTTCGAAGCCCTTATTAATTCTTATGGCTACATAAAAAGCAGTGGAAGTCACCCCAAAGCTCGAATCGGTAATTACACATTGCCTTATAAAAGGGAAAATCCCGTAAAACCGATTTACGTCAAAGAATTATTGAAGGTCATCGATAGTTTATAGGAGAGAAAAATATGGCTACAGTAATAAAAGGCTTAGAATATTATTCAAAATTACCTTATACAATCATCCTGGAACGTCACGATGACCAGGGAACATATTGGGTTGCCAGAATGGCTGAATTGCCTCATTGCTTGATACATGCAAATACTCCGGAGGAAGCCGTCAAAGAAATTGAGGAAGTAAAACTGGATTGGATTAAATCCAACCTGGAAGATGGATTGCCGATACCGGAACCTATTGACCGTAAATACAGCGGAGAGATTCGCGTGAGAATGCCTCCATCATTACATCATTTATTGTCGAACAGGGCGAGCGCTGAAGAAGTAAGTCTTAATCAGTTCATGGTTACTGCCCTTGCCCGTGCTGCCGGATATACCCAACCGCGCAAGAAGCTGAGGGTCTCACCCAGGTCAGGCACCAGGGCAGAAAGAACTACTGTTGATAAATAACTTCTGGTTATCAAGAACTATTGGCTACCATCATTTTGCCTGAAATACTTCCTCTGGAACCACAGCGCCACGTTTACCAGGGCGAGGAGCACTGGCACCTCGACTAGGGGTCCAATGACAGCCGTAAATGCCTGCCCCGATCTAATGCCGAACACTCCGACAGCCACCGCTATGGCTAACTCAAAGTTATTGCCGGAAGCATGAAAAGCAATGGTTACCGTCTTGCGATAATCCCCGCTAAGCTTTCTTCCCATATAGAACGAGACGAGGAACATGACCACAAAATAGATAAGTAGAGGAATGGCTATGCGAACCACGTCTAGCGGCAACTGGACAATGATTTCGCCCTTCAGCGAGAACATGACGATAATGGTAAAGAGCAGCGCCACCAGCGTGATGGGGCTGATTTTGGGAATGAACTTAGTCTCATACCAGTCCTTACCCTTTGTCTTCAGGAGGATAAACCGGGTCAGCATCCCGCTGAAAAATGGGATCCCCAGGTAGATCAAGACACTGTGCGCGATCTGCCATACGCTGACATGTACTTCAATGCCCTTAAGCCCAAACAACGGTGGTAGCACCGTAATAAAAATGTACGCGAAAATCGAGTAAAAAATCATCTGAAAGATCGCGTTAAAGGCTACGAGACCAGCGGAATACTCATTATCTCCTCCGGCTAGCTCACACCACACAATGACCATGGCGATGCAGCGCGCCAACCCGATCATAATCAGCCCTACCATATAGTCGGGGTAATTGCGCAAGAAAAGAATGGCCAAGATGAACATCAAGATGGGGCCGATAATCCAGTTCTGTACTAGCGAGAGCGCTAGTACACGCCAGTTACGAAAAAACTTGGGGAGTTCTTCATACTTGACCTTAGCTAGCGGCGGATACATCATCAGAATAAGTCCGATGGCGATGGGTATTGATGTAGTACCGATAGAGAGTTTGTTGACGGTATTGCCAACTTGGGGGACAAAATACCCCAGTCCCACCCCCAACCCCATTGCAATGAATATCCAGAGTGTCAAAAAACGGTCGACAAAGGAAAGGCGGGGGGGACAAGATGCAGCTGTTTGATCACTCATAAATATTCCTTTCTATCTAGAAATTTACTTGTTGTCCTTGATAAATCCTTCAACGGGATTTGTGCTATCCAGATGTGATTTCAGCTTGCCCTGCTGGGCGTGACTGATGCGGTCGTAAACAGATTTCTTCAAGAACTTCATCGCCTCACCCTCGTCACTATCCACCATAATTCTTTCCAGTTCCATCAGGTCCTTTTCGTCAAAAGAAACGGCGGTCTTTCTAATCTCTAACATATAAATACCCCCCTTTTCAGGAGCTATAATCTTTCAATGAGCTTCGTAACCCTGTCCTTTATCTCGTCCCTTATTCTCCTCACCTGTTCAAGCAGTTTTCCCTCCGGGTCTTCCAGCGCCCAGTCTTCTGACTCAATGAAACCGGCGGGACATACTGCTTCTGCTTCGGCACCGCAGCCCATCGTAATCACCCGGTCGGCTTTCTCGACCATGTCTATGGTGAGAGCCTTCGGTTTTTTACGGCTGATGTCGATGCCGACCTCTCGCATCACCTCAACTACCACTGGGTCGACCCTGTCTGACGGTTGTGTTCCCGCCGAAATGGCTTGCGACTTCCCCTCAGCCAGCCGGTTAAAGAAAGCCTCAGCCATCTGACTGCGCCCCGAATTGTGCACGCAGACGAATAAGACTGTCTTTTTAGCTTTCATCTGTTGTCTCCATTGGTTTGCGCGATGTGGATAGCCGCCGGACAGACACCTTCGCGTTTCGGTTGACACAGCCTGGACCCGTGCGTATAGCTGTTTTCAGCCGCTCACGGTCCGTTTCCATTTGTCTGTTGTTTCTTAGCGCTGTTCTGGTTGCAGTCAGGATTTCTTTTAGATATGCGTCCATCCCGTCCGAGTCAACGGAATAGAGCGACCAGAGACCATCTTTATGTAACTTGAGAAAGCCAACGTCGTGGAGAGTGCTTAAAATTCGGGACGCTTTAGACTGCGAGATTTCCAGAGCCTGCATTACCTCGCAGACACAGCATTCCCTTTCCAGGATGAGGTTTAACACCCTGAGTCTCGACTCATCGGATAGTGCTTTAAAGACTTTAACCAGTCCTCTCATTTTTGCCTCCGAGCATATATGCATAAACCTGCATTTATGCATATATTAGCATGGTTGAGTTGGTTTAACAACCTGTTTTTTATATTATTTGTGGAAATTGGATATTCCTTGAAATCTGGTTATTGAGATTTGGACTCTATCCTTTATCCACCCCTCCGATGGTATAATTTAACTGTAAATGGATATTCTCAACGGACTCAATCCCGCCCAGCGCCAGGCGGTGGAAGTCATCGATGGTCCCGTGCTCATCCTCGCCGGTCCCGGCAGTGGTAAAACGCGTGTCATCACCCACCGCGTCGCTTATCTCGTCCGCATCTGCAAGGTCAACCCGCGCCGCATCATGGCGGTCACCTTCACCAACAAGGCGGCGCGGGAGATGGAGACGCGACTCAAACAGCTGGTGAGTACGGCGGTCAACCAGCTGACCATGGGCACGTTCCACGCTATCTGTGCCCGCATACTGCGTATCGATGGAAAAGCGGCGGGCATCGACCCGAAGTTCGTGATTTATGACGATGACGACCAGGTGGCGCTCATCAAGCGGGCGTTCGAGCAGTTGCGACTCGACCCGAAAGAGCATAACCCGGCGGCGGTGGCGGGCGCCATCTCGCGCGCCAAGAGCAAGATGCAGTCGCCGGCCGAGTACATCAGGCATAACCGGAGCTATTTTGAAGAAATCGTGGGGCGTGTCTACGAGCGCTACCAGCAGTTGCTTGCCGAGAGCAAGGCACTCGATTTCGACGACCTCCTGCTGAAGACGGTGGAGCTTTTCCAGAAACACCCGGAGGTGCTTACCCGCTACCAGGAGCGCTACCTGCATGTCATGGTGGATGAGTTCCAGGATACGAACCTGGTGCAGTACGAGCTGGTCAAGCTTATCAGCGGTAAGTACCGTAATATCTGCGTGGTGGGCGACCCCGACCAATCGATTTACTCGTGGCGGTCGGCTGACCTGCGTAATATCCTCAGCTTCGAGCATGATTTCCCCGATGCCAAAGTCATCTATCTCGAGCAGAACTACCGGTCGACGCGGACCATCCTTGAGACGGCTTCGAATGTCATCTCGGCAAACCAGCAGAGGAAGCCGGTGAAGCTGTGGACGGAGAACGAGCAGGGCGAGCGCATCAACATCGTCGAGACCTATACCGAGCAGGAAGAGGCGCAGTTCGTGGCGCGCGAGGTGGAGAAGCTGGTGAGCCGCGGCGAGTTCAAGGCGGGCGATATCGCCATCATGTACCGTACGAATGCACAGTCGCGCGTCCTGGAAGAGACTTTCATCCGCTACGGGATGCCCTACCGGCTCGTCGCCGGGACGCGGTTCTACGAGCGGCGCGAGGTCAAGGACGTGATTGCCTATTTCCGGCTGGTACAGAACCCGCAGGACAGCGTCAGCCTCCTGCGCATCATCAATGTGCCCGGACGCGGCATCGGCGGGCAGACGGTCGCGAAATTGCAGACGTGGGCGAAGTCGCTGGGCGTCCCGCCTTACGATGCCCTGCAACTGCTGGCGGAGTCGAAAAAGTCAGGCAGATTACAGCACCCGTTCGACAACCGCTCCGCCGATGCGCTGGCGAGGTTCGCGAGGATTATCGACGGCGCCATGGAGAAGAGTCGGGAGGTCAACCTCGTAGAGCTATTCGACTTCCTGGTGGAGAGTACGGGCTACAAGGTGTATACGCTCAACGACCCCGACGGCGCGGAGCGGTGGGAGAATGTCCTCGAACTGCGCACGGTAGCGGAGCAGTACCGCGATTTGCCGCCTGCCGAGGCATTGACAGCGTTCCTCGAAGGGGTGACGCTGGTGAGCGATGTCGACGGCATGGAGGAGGGCATCGACCGCGTTACCCTGATTACCCTGCACCAGGCGAAGGGACTCGAGTTCCCGGTAGTGTTCATCGTGGGGATGGAGGAGAAGCTCCTGCCGCACATACGGTCGTTCGACGACCGCGACCAGATGGAGGAGGAGCGGCGTTTATGCTATGTGGGCATCACGCGGGCGAAGCGGCGTTTATACCTGGTTTACGCCTTCCGCCGCAGTTTCATGGGGTCGAGCAACGCCAACGCGAGGTCGCGGTTTCTCGACGATATCCCGAAGCACCTGACGACCCAGCCCGATTGGTCGGCGGACGGCGGCAAAATCATGGATTCCATTTCCACCTGGAGCCGGGTGCGGGTGGAGGAGGCGGAAACACCAGTGGTAGCGGCGGTCGATTTGAAAGCCGGCGACCGCGTGCGGCACGCGGTGTTCGGGGAGGGGCTGGTGGTGAGCAGTAAAAAGACGGCAACCGACTGCGAAGTGACGGTCGCGTTCGAGAAGGGCGGATTGAAACGACTCCTTCTCAGCTTTGCGAAACTGGAAAAAATCGGGTAAAATCAGGCTATTATTCTATTGACAAGATACACGGAAACGTGTATGATTACTTTGTGGACAGTTGCCAGCTTTTGCTTTACAATGACGACAGGATTTCAGGTGTAATGAAGACGAACGGTTCCACGCGAATCTATAACGGCGACTGTGTAAAGTACCTTACCGGCGGAGAAATACGTGATGTCGCGCTTACGTTTGTCGACCCTCCGTTCCGACAGGGTAAAGAATATCGATACTTCGACGATACCCAGCCGGAGGAGAAGTACTGGGACTGGATGGAAGAGGTGTTGCGGTCGGTCTGTGCTGTGACACTCGACGGCGGCGCGGTCTATTTCATGCAGAGGGAGAAGAATGCCGAAGATGTCCTCAGAGTTATCAGGAACAGCGGCTGGAGCTACCAGAACCTCATTGTCTGGAAGAAAAAGACCTCGGCAGTGCCGTGCGATATCCGCTACGCCAAGCAATACCAGATTATCGTCTTCGCTACCAAAGGAGAGCGACCCCGGCTTTTCAACAAGTTGCGTATCGACTTAGCCCCGGCGCCGGAGCATAAGTACGCCCGACCCAACGGCGTATTCCTCACCGATGTTTGGGATGATATCAGGGAGTTAACTTCCGGTTATTTTGCTGGCGATGAGGCAATCAGGGAATTGAACGGCGACCGCGCCCACGTACAGCAGTCGCCGGTGGCTTTACTTCTGCGTATCGTATTGTCGTCCACCAGACCGGGTGACACCGTGCTCGACCCGTTTGCGGGCACGGGTACGACGGTCGTGGTAGCTTCCCAACTGGGACGTCCTTCCGTCGGCATTGAAATCGACCCGAAAAATGTCGATTTGATAGAAAAAAGGCTGAATCAGAAGCGAGTGGCGGACAGGGTTGACAAATACCGGCAGTACTACCGGTTTACGCCAGGGCTGAACGGCGTCTGGTCGGTCAATGAACCAGAGCCTGCTCACAAGGAAGCGGTAGATGCGTGAATTCGCCGACATCGTGGAATTGTTTGCTAGTCTGGTTGATAGGTTAAAAAAGGGCACTCTTACGCTTGATGCCGGACTTGATACTATTGTCCGCAGAATTTCCTGGGACGAATTAGCTTACCTTGATGATAGAAAAGGCGCATTGGAAGAAAGCTATGATTTTTGGAAGGGTATTGCTCCCTCAACAATCCTGGCAAAAAAAATCAGTAAGAAGCAGCTTTATTCCCAGTCGCAGGTTTTTCCTGATTTCGTCTATAAGGTACGTGAGCGCGATGGCAGGCTAATTCACGGTAGTCTTCTGGAAACCAAAGACACCTCCGGTTCAGGCATATCATCCTTCAATTCAACAATCCCTACCCAGACGAAGAGCTTGCAGGAAATCGACGCACTTAACAACAAGGTGATTGTCTCACGTGTGGCGTCGGTTAAGGACGGGCTATTGGCGGACGCCCCGGAGTATTACTCCTTCCAGAGAAGGTGTTTCTATTTCATCAGAACGTTCAAAAACAGCCCCAAGGTGAAATTATCTCTGGTTGATGGTTCTTTTTTCGAAACACTTCCTAAAGACCGTCTCATTTCTCAGATGTTCCTGAACATATTGGAACAGCACCGTGTGCGGAATAAACTGGATGTTTCGTTACAGGCTCTGGATGAAATCAAGAAAGTACTTGCGCAGATTACCGACCAGGCTATAATCGCCGGTTCACAGTCTATCGAGAGGGCTTCTATCAAGCCCCGACTCAGAATTATGGCTGAGGTCAATCCGGAAGGTAATCCCCACAGCCGGCATTATCCCGAAATCAAGGAAAACACTGTTAATTTCATCCTGCCTGAGCGACTCTACACTCAAGAGCTGGGAAGCTATTTGCGGGAAAGGGTGCCAGGACTGAACGAAAGCAGGATACAGCACAAACGTAACGGTAAATACGCGGTCTTTTATTACAAGATGGATTAGCAGAATAACGCTATCTCAGAATGCGAGCAAACGTGGCAAGGCGGAGATATGATTTTGAAATCCACATCAAGAAGGAGCACCGGTGTGCTACCTTTTCCATAAGGGCGATATATAAAAGCACGGGCGCGTTTTCATCCATCAATAATATGAACGTTATTCTGGATGTGCTTGGAGTGGAAGGAAGCAATCCGAAGTACGCCGACTCTTTGTGGGTCCTGACGAATAGAGAGGCTGACCATTATGAAAATGTGATTACACGCCAGTTGTCTTCGCCTGATTTCGTGAATTACCTTGAAGGCAAACTCGATGAGGACAGAGAATGCGGTGAATGGGCAAATTCGATATATGAAATTACCTAGAAAATGGTCTATCTTGTCATTCTGGAGGAGTCCCGCTCCTCCTATACTTCATCGGGACGACGAAGAATCTGGTGGCGGGGGAAAATCGCCCCTCCCTGAGATTCTTCGCCCCGATTCCATCGGGGCTCCAGAATGACACCTCCATTTTCATTGTTCGTGGGTGGCGCCACGGCGCCATGATAAATTGTTTAGGACATAAGCCATGCCCATTCGTGTGCTTGATGAAAAGACCATCGCCCGCATTGCCGCCGGGGAAGTCATCGAAAGACCCGCCTCGGTGGTCAAGGAGCTGGTGGAAAACGCCCTCGATGCCGGCGCCACGCAAATTACGGTAGAAGTCCGCGACGGCGGCGTGGCTTTTATCCGGGTCATCGATAACGCCGGCGGTATTGCGTCGGCGGAGGCGGAACTCGCTTTCCAGCGTCACGCCACCAGCAAACTGACGCGTATCGACGACCTGGAGCGACTGACCACCCTCGGTTTCCGGGGAGAAGCCCTGCCCAGCATTGCCGCCGTCGCCGACGTGGAGATGGTCACCGCGGCGGACGGGTCGGCGGGTGGCGCTCTACTCGCGCTCAAGGATGGGGTCATCATCACCCGCACGTCACAGGCGAGGTCCCGCGGCACCACCATTACCGTGAAGAGCCTCTTCCGTAGTGTGCCGGCGAGGTTGAAGTTTTTAAAGTCCACCGCCACGGAAAACAGCCACATTGCGGCGGTCGTCACCCGGTACGCGCTGGCTTTTCCGGAGGTAAAGTTTGTTCTGCTTTCCGAAGGGCGTACCGTATTGCAGACTACGGGCACCGGTCGACTGCTCGATGTGGTGATTGCGGTCTACGGGGCGGAGATAGCGCAAAAGATGGTCGCAATAACCGCCGCTGCAGCCGGGTGGCAGGCGGGTGCCCCTGCCGACATCAGCGTGACGGGCATGGTCAGCTCGCCGGTATTGAGCCGGGCGGGACGCGATGCCCTGCATTTTTTCGTGAACCGGCGCGCCATCGACAGTCGACTGCTCACCTATGCGGTCGAGGAAGCCTATACCGGACTCCTCATGCAGGGACGACATCCCCTTGCGGTGATAAACATTACCCTCCCACCCGCTCTTGTCGACGTCAACGTCCACCCTGCCAAGTCCGAGGTCAAGTTCCGCGACGAGCGTGTCGTGTTCGCCGTGGTGCAGAAGGCGGTGCGCGGCACACTCGTAACGCTCGCTCCCATCCCGCGAATCGAGGAGGTCGGACGTAGCTATACAGGCACAAGACCGTCACCGCCAATCGGTCGCGCGACCTGGTCCTCAGCCCCCGCCCCGACGAACGACTCGGTCGCGTCAGTACCAGAAGCTGTGCAGTCGCCGCTATCTGTATCTCTACCTGCCCTGAGGGTATTGGGACAGGTGGCTGGCAACTATATCGTCGCCGAGGGACCGGACGGGGTCTATGTCATCGACCAGCACGCCGCGCACGAGCGCATTCTCTACGAAAAAGTGAAACGTGAGAAAGAATCGGCTCACATCGAGGTGCAGGGCTTGCTGGAGGCGGCCACGCTGGAAGTGACGCCGGCGCAGGATATGGCGCTCCGGGAGTGTTGCCGGGAGCTCCAGACGTTCGGATTTACCCTCGAACCGTTCGGGGAGAGGAGCTACCTGGTGCGGACGGTCCCGGCGGTGCTGAGCCGGGGCGATTGGTCGACGGCTCTGCGCGAGATGCTGGATTGTCCTTCACAGGCGCAGGCGGAGAGAGATGACAGTATCTGCAAGACCATCGCCTGCCACGGCGCCGTCAGGGCGGGAAAGACGCTCAGCGACGAAGAGATGCGGGCGCTGGTCAGGCAACTGGAGCAGACGGAAAATCCCTTCACCTGTCCGCACGGTCGACCGACCCTCATCCACCTGAGCAAGCGCCAGATGGAGCGGGAGTTCGGGCGAGTGTAATACATGTACCCATTTATGGTATGATTATACCCGAAATGAGTAGAGCTGATGCAGAAAGACGAATCGAGGTCTTGTTCGGTAAAGTCCGTTTCGCCGTCCTGTCTCTCTTTTACGGCGAGCCGGACAATTCGTTCTACGTAAGTCAAGTACTCCGCACCATAAACGCCGGGCACGGTGCCATACAGAGAGAGTTACGGTTACTCACCACAGCAGGTCTCCTCAATCGCCGTGTTCAGGGTAATCATGTCTATTACCGGGTAAATCCCGTTTACCCGCTGTTCAAAGAGTTCAAGTCGATTTTTTCTGATAGGGATGTTCAAGCCGGCCGGTCTTTCGACAAACGGCTCAGAACATCGAACGCAGGACTTGCCGAATTCTCGCGCAAACACCACATCATACGACTCGCCTTTTTCGGTTCGGTGCTACGGTCGGATTTTCGCCCTGATAGCGATATCGACGTTATGGTTGAGTTCGAGCCGGGTCACGTACCGGGATTTGCGTTTGTGGCTATCGAGAAAGAGCTTTCAGACTTGTTAGGGCGCAAAGTCGACCTGCGCACGCCACGTGACCTGAGCCGCCATTTCCGGGAGCAGGTGGTGCGGGAAGCAAGGGTGGCATATGAAGCTTGATGAGCATGGTGGGGACACGGTTCGACTCCATCATATGGTGGAATATGCACAGAAGGCGATTCAGTTTACACGCGGGGAAAGTCGTAACGACCTCGATAGCGATGAGATGCTGGCATTTGCGACCATCTACCTTATTGAAATAATCGGGGAAGCCGCCCGGAATCTTTCCTCCGGACTTTGCAGTCAGCACCCGGAAGTACCCTGGGAACTCATCACTGGTACTGGTAACCGTCTGGCGCACGGATATAACGATGTCGACCTCGATGTTATCTGGACGATCGTAAAAAAAGACCTGCCGCTACTGGTCAGACAGTTGAAGCGTATTTTGAAAGAACGTGAGAACTGAATCAACCACGTTGCTCTGCTTGACATTTCCCTGCACAGCGTGCTATCTTGTTCATAATCGTATACGTAAAGGCTGAGAACGGGACTAGTAGGTCGTCAGCGGGGCGACAGAGAGCCGGGTAGGGTGTGAACCGGCGCCAGCGTCGCGACTGAATGGACCCGGGAGCCGCAAACCGAAACTTTATCCCGTGCTTGACACGGGACCCGAGAGTAGGCTTTGACGCAGGGGACGCGTTAACGAATCCCGGGGTATCGGGACCGGTACCCGCAACGAGATTGGTCGGTGTTTTTCTTTTAACTGCCGACCGGACAAGGGTGGCACCGCGGAGCACTAGCCTCTCGCCCCTTCAGGGACGGGAGGTTTTTTATTATCGGGGACGATAGGAGGGAGTGCAGATGACAGTCCAGGCAAGGTACTGGCCCCCCGCGGGGGCAAACGAATTAAGAATCAACTGACAACTAATGTAGTGTCTCCGAAATAACTTGACAATTACACATGGAGTGTGGTGCCACGGACGAAATATGAAAATGATGATTGCAAAGGGTGGGAAAGCAAGATGACTGCCAACTTGCACAAGGGAGTTGAGAGGGGCGTCAGCCCCTC
>JAUYDN010000018.1 GCA_030691775.1 Dehalococcoidia bacterium | reverse complement strand
AGCGTCCTGGGGTCGAAGTCCAGCGAGGCGTTTTGTAGACCCCTGGTAACGTAGGCAAAGGCTTTCAGGTCGCCGAGGTGGGTGGTCGCCACGGTCATCGTTGATTTTGAGAGGAAGTGGAGCAGTATTGCACGTGCCAGCGCCGAGCCTTCCGCCGGGTCGGTGCTAGTGCCCAGCTCATCGAAGAGGACCAGGCTCCGGATGGTACTGCTCTGGATAATACGGGTGATGTTGGTAATGTGCCAGCTAAAAGTCGAAAGGGTCTGCTCGATGCTCTGCTCATCGCCGATATCGACAAATACGCTGTCGTAGACCGGGATACGACTCTCTTCATGGGCGGGGATAGGCAAGCCGGCGAGCGTCATCAGGCTGAGCAGACCGATGGTTTTTAACGCCACCGTCTTACCACCGGTGTTGGGGCCGGTAATGACCATCGCGGTGAAGTCCTTACCGATTTCTACCGTCAGCGGTACTGCCCGTTCGCCGAGCAGGGGATGGCGGGCTTCGAGGAGGCGGAGGGTGGTGGGTGTTTCCCCATCGCCAAAACCGGTAATACCGGCTTCCACCGCGCGGTTGCGGCGGGCATATTTTGCCTTGGCGAAAATCAGGTCCAGTTCAGAAGCCAGGGTTATATTGCTTGAGATTTCACCGGCATGTATACCGACATCCCCGCTCAACCGCCGTAAAATGCGCTCAATCTCCCGTTTCTCCTCATTTACCAGTTGTCTCAGTTCATTGCCCTGCTCGATGGTCTCGAATGGTTCGATAAACACCGTCGCCCCCGTATTCGAGACGTCGTGCACGATGCCCTGTAGCTCTTTCCGCACTTCTACACGTACCGGGACAACGTACCTGCCTTCACGCTCGGTGACAATCGGTTCCTGGATGACCTTCTGACCCCGCGGTGAGCGGATGATACCATCCAGGCTGGCAAGCAGTTGTTGACGCTGGGAGCGGCACTGATGGCGTATCGTCTGTAGTTCCGTTGAGGCGCTATCCAGGAGCTCGCCATCGGGGCTGATACAGTTGCCGAGGTCCTTTTCCAGGGCGCGCATGTCCGCGATGTTTTTAGCGATGTCCCAGAGAAAGGGGTAGTCGGCGGCGACACTACCGAGACTGCTTTTGAGAAGACGGATGGTGGTGAGACAGCGGTCGATGATGGCGAGAGTCTGCGGTTCGAGTATCTTGCCCCGTGCCGCCAGCTCCACCGGCTCACGGACGTCATCTACCGTTCCGATAACAAAATCGTGCTCGGTGGCGAGCATACGGCGTGCTTCCGCACATTGTTTTAACCACAATCCTATCTGTGTGGCATCATTCGAAGGCTTCAAAGAAAGCGCCAGCGAACGGCTGGCTGGAAATGATGTATACCCGGCGATGATTTCCCGTACTTTCGGGAATTCCAGCATCTCCAGACTTTTTTCATCCAATAGAAAGGCTCCTCATCGTGATGACAGCACTATTCTACCACGAAGAAAGAGGTTGGGGCAGACAGAGCTGTGCTCATTCAACTGCCTGCCCCGCTGGAGGAGGAAAGAATGAAAAGGGGCGATAAAATAAGCGGTGATATTTCAGATAACCCGAAAAAGTTACAGAACGGTTTTTTCCTTTTATATTGTGCCCGAACTGTCTATTCTATCCCTGATAAATCCCACGGCTTCTTTAAAACGCCGCGGCAAATACAGTGGCTTTATCCCGATACCGTAGAGTTTGAACCCCAACCGCGCTCCCAGGAAAAACAGCAGTAGTGATATTAAAAACGGGAGCAGGGGTAAGATGACCTGTGTGACTGTTTCCGAAGTCAACCACACGGGGATGAGCGGCATAACGGTATTCCACCACTCCTCTATTTGCGTTATAAAAGCACGGGAGAAAATCGGTCGTAAGGAAGGCGCAACGAGGAAAAAGGCGGAAATTGCTGTTCCGATGAGCAGGGTTTTCCATGGAAATCTTCTTGTGTATTCGATGGACTTGATATCAGCATAACGCAGTTCGGTTACCGTCCGGGAGATGAATCCTTTCTTGATAAAGACGCGCTTGTTGGTCGCCACCATGCCGGACGTGCCGTCTGTCCACGTTTTCAAAGCGTGCTCAGGTTGGAGCAGGGTTGTATGCACTTCGGATGGAATTTTGGCGAGCCCGCTTTCCTTGACCATTTCACCATCCAGCGAAGAGTCCAGGTTAGACACAAGACGGGAGATAGTCAATTTGCCTGCTTTTTCTATGGCATTAGCGGACATCTGGCGATAGGCGCTCTCGTCATTCAGTAAGCGCAAGATAGCGCTCACGGCGCCGTCAATATCATCAGGTCCTTTTACATGTAAACCATCGATTCCGTTGCGAACAACCCAGGCTTGCCCACCGGTGCCTGAGGTGATAACCGGGACTCCGCAGTACATAAACTCTAGCTGGGCGATTCCCAGCGCTTCGAGGCGGCTCAGGAGGATATTGAGATAAGATGCTTTAATGCACTCGATTTTTTCTCTTTCGTCTATTTCTCCAAGATAGGTTACATTAGGCAGACTCAGGGCTTTCTTTTCCACATCCTGGGCATAGGCAGAACCGCCCTTTCCGGCAAACACAAAATGAAGTCTCTTTTCATTTTTCAACTTCTCGGCAACTTTGAGTACCGCGAGGGGGTTCTTTCTTTCTTCGATGGTGCCCAGATAGGAAACAATCCTGACTTCGGGATTGATATTATGGCGCGCTCGGAAATTGACAGCATCCACAGAGGAGAAACGGAGGAAAGCTTCATCGTCCACACCTCCGGGGAAAAGGAAGCACTTTTCCTGGTTACCACCTATCTTAATTTCTGATTCCTTCTCAAAGGGCGTTACCGTGAGGACCAGGTTAGCGGTTTCCAGAATCTTGGAAAGAGACAGCTTGTTCCACGCCGTTCTGAAGGTTAGCTCAGGCAGAGAGTACCTTACCGGGGAGGCTTCCTGCAGGTGCGACATATGACAGAAGACGATGGGGTCCTGGTACCCTCCCAGGTTTCTCATGTCCCTCCGCCAGGTGGTGAATTTCGCCACTTCTTCTGGACCGTTCCACAAAGTGCTGTGAGTTATCAATACGTTCAGCCCCAGGTCGTCGACGATTTTCTCCAGGGTATGCATAAAGTCGCGGAAAACGATGCGTCTTGGTGGCCAGGTGGCGACATAGCTATCCACACGGATAACCGGAATGCCCAGTGCATCGTCCTTGACGACCACATATCCTTTACCTTTCTGCAAACCTTCCGCAGGGATTACCTCTTTGCCGTCATGGAAGACACCCGTGATGAGATAGGCTTGGTGCCCGAGTTTGTTAAATTCCCGTACCATGCGCTGGGCTACCAGTTCCTGTCCCTTGCTGTTACTTGTCTGGTACATAACGACGCCGAGATTTTTCTTTATCATCTTGCTTACTTCCTTGCAGTAATCTCTGCAAAGTTGCCGTCAAAGACCATATCGTTCTCCAGGAATCGCCGGAAAAATTGCTCTACATCTACAAACTTGATGTAGTAATCGCACTCCAACTCCATCACAGATTCTTCGTGTAGAACGCCGATGCTGATATCCGCCGCCCTGAATGCCGGATTATCCACCTTAGAGTCCCCGAGGTACATTAGCCCGTGTGGTACGTTCAGCAGTCTTTTCATCTCTTCCAGAGCCTTGCCTTTGTCAATAGGGCAGGGATAGACATCGAAGAAAGGTTGCTGTCCGTAAGTCACTACTTCCAGTGGTAGAGCCTGACAATAGTTCCGCACCGTTGTTGATATACTTTCGGCGGATTTTTTCTTCTGGCTGTTTCTCCAGTCCACACAAAAAGCTACGGTTTGTCCTTTGCTATCCCGCTTTTCTTCTATGAAAAGGCTGTCTCCTGCGTAATGTTTGGCGTGTTCCAGTGCGCGTGTGATATGAGGTAGAGTAGCTTGAAGACCGGATGGCTGTACTACTGTATCACCCACCCTCATTTCAAGTCCGCCGATTGTGCACCAGGCGTTCGCAAAAAGAGTCCTGGGCAGAATGAAAGACAAATCCTTGGTCGTAATTATGCCTACCGGTATCATCTTGCTAATGTGATGCAGGAGCGAAGCTGTGTCTTCAGCAACCCTCGATTCAAGCCTGGTAACTCCCGGTGGAGCAATGGTGCCATCGTAGTCCAGGAACAAGCCTCTTATTTGGGTCTGACTGTTGCTGTTGTTCATCGTCTTTTCCGGGGCGCAATGAGTTCGTTAAAAGGGACATGCGAGTACGTTTTTCTACCTGCGCAGAGCGAGTTCGGGGGTTTTTTGCATGGCGGCGTGGAGCATGTTCCACATCGGGGTATACCGGACGATGAGATTAAAGTTATAATTGTTCAACGCCCAGTTATTCACCAACCCCTGTATCATGCCGAAAATAATAGTCGCTATGGCAACGGGATTAATGTCCTCTTTGATTTCGCCATCGTGAATTCCACTTGCGACCAGGTCTGCAAGGGCACCGATATATCTATCAACTACAGCCGCGGCTTGTTTATTGAGTTTTTTATCCCCTAGACTTATGATTTCGGCGATTACCTGGAAGGAAACGCCGCCCCTTTGCTCCGCTGTCGAGATGCGGTTTCTGAGGACAATATCGATAGCGGATAGCGCCGGATGTGTTGCTATCTCACTTTGCTCTATTTCTGTCATCCAGGTTTGCTCGATGTCTTCTACAAGAAATGAAAGAATCTCCCGTTTGCTTTTGAAATGGCGGTAGATAGCCGCTTCTGAAATGCCCACCGCGCGGGAAAGTCTCCGTATGGTGATATTTTCACTGCCGTACCTGGCAATAATTTCACGGACGGCATCCGTAATCTGCTTTTTCCGTATTTCTGTATTCTTACGTATCGTCATTACTGCTATGCCTCTTATCTATCTCTGGTGTACCCGATTACGCGGCGCTGAGCGCGTGGCTTTCGACGGGGCTGATTACCAGCACCGGCACACCACATTCTCTGAGTACGTTATCAACCACGCTTCCCATGAGCCATCGTTTCCAGCCTTTGTATGCTTGCGCAGTCATCGTGATAAGGTCCGCCTTTTTTTCTCTGGCGTATCTGACAATTGTCGCATCCACGGGGCCCATCTCTGTGGCGCATTCAACATCGATGCCCTTCTCTGCCAGCCTGATTGCCGTTTTCCGGAGGGTTGACTGTGCCTTACTGTTTGCATCCATTATCAACTTGTCTGGCAATAATGCTGGCATCATCCGGAACTGGTCTGGAGACGCGTAAGCGAGAGTTGTTACCGGGATACTATTGACAGCGAGGAGAATGACCTTACTACCGAAATGGACTGCCTGCTCCATCACATAATCGAGCATCTGCTCGCAGACCTCAGAGCCATCAACGTAGGCGAGTATCTTCTTGAACATTTCAGCCACCTCCCGTTATTTAAAATTGGAGTTATTACGTAGAGCACTAAGTAGATTACATCTTGTAGGGTGGGTTAGTCCGGTTTCAAGGGGTGTCGGCTTTCAGATTTCGAGAGGACGTAACCCACCACAAATCGTCTTATGCAAACATGTTTATGCTCGGCATAATAAATAAAGTAAGTTAACGATTACTAACATAATAACATCGTATCGCGTTCTTGTCAACCCCTTTTTAGCGGAATATTCCTCTGGATTATGTTTGCCAGGTATAAAGTACGCCCTTTTGACGTTGACGTGTGTGCGGGCGCTAGATATAATGCAGATGATTTGTGCATACTTTCTGCCGTGGTTCAATGTTTCGGGCGCCAGTAGTTTACTGAAGGGGAGGGATAGTTTGATATGACAGCACCAAGAGAGATAGCAGAAAGAAAGAAAGAGTTTTTAACAACAGTCGATGGCACGGTGGTCAAGCGGGTGTATACTCCCAACGATGTGGTCGGTGTGAAAGAGGAAGACATCGGCCTCCCCGGCCAATACCCGTTCACGAGGAATATCATGCCCGCCGGGTACCGCAGCCGGCTCTGGACGATGCGCCAGTATTCCGGTTTTGGAACGGTGGAGGAGACCAACCAGCGGTACAAGTATCTCCACAAACAGGGGCAGACGGGCTTCAGCGTGGCTTTTCAACTGCCGACCCAGCAGGGATATGATTCCGACCATCCACTATCGGTGGGAGAAGTGGGCAAATGCGGTGTCGCTATCGATTCGCTAAAGGATATGGAGGACCTCTGGGAAGGCATTCCGCTGGCGCAGGTGAGCGTCTCGATGACTATCAATGCCACCGCCGCCATTATCCTCGCGATGTATATTGCCGCGGCAGAAAAGCAGGGTGCCGATATCAGCAAGCTAAGCGGTACTGTCCAAAACGAAATTTTGAAAGAATACGTTGCCCGCAACACCTATTTCCTGGCACCGGAGCCGTCTATACGCCTGGTAACAGACCTCTGCTCTTATTGCTCTCAGAAAATGCCCCGCTGGAACTCTATCAGCATCAGTGGCTATCACATGCGGGAAGCGGGAGCGACCGCCGCCCAGGAGGTGGGTTTTACACTATCCAGCGGGATTTCTTACGTGCAGGCAATGCTCGCAAAAGGGATGGAGGTCGATTCCTTCGCGTCGCAATTCTCCTTCTTTTTCGCGGCTTATACCAACGTGCTCGAAGAGGTTGCTAAGTTCCGTGCCGCCCGCCGCATGTGGGCGAAGATAATGAAAGAGCGGTTCAAGGCACGCGACCCTCGCTCGATGATGTTGAGATACCACGTCCAGACCGATGGTTTTACCCTCACCGCGCAACAGCCTCTGAACAACATCGTCAGGGTTACTTTGCAGGCGCTGGCGGCGGTGCTGGGAGGATGCCAGTCCCTGCATACGAACTCTTATGACGAAGCGATGGCGTTGCCGACGGAGCAGGCGGTACAGGTGGCACTCAGGACACAACAAATTATCGCTTTTGAAAGCGGCGTTGCTGATACCATCGACCCGCTCGGAGGCTCCTATTTTGTCGAATCGTTAACGAATGAAATCGAGAGTAAGGCGACGTACTATATCAACCAGGTCGATAAGATGGGCGGGTCTTTAAAGGCAATCGAGCAGGGTTATATCCAGAGGGAAATTGCCCGTTCGGCTTATGATTACCAGAGACAGGTCGATAGTCGGGAACAGGTTATCGTGGGTGTTAACGAATACAGGCTGGAAAACGAGCCTGAAACCGAAATGCTTGAAATCAGCGAAGAAATCGAGCAAAAACAAAAAGAAAGACTGAAGAAGCTCAGAAACGAAAGGGATAATCAAAAGGTAAAAGCCACACTGGAAAAAGTAAAAGCGGTAGCTGTAAGTAATGAGAACATCATGCCGGCGCTAATCGATGCGGTTAAGACCTACGCCACAGTCGGCGAAATCAGCGCTGTATTGAGAGAAACGTTTGGTGAATACCGCGAACCGAGTGTTTTATAAAAGGAGGCATTATGAACGAAAGAAAAATACGGGTGTTGCTCGCCAAACCCGGGTTGGATGGTCATGATAGGGGCATCAAGGCGGTTGCCCGTGGTCTGCGGGACGCCGGGATGGAAGTTATTTACCAGGGGCTCCGCCTGACGCCGGAACAAATCGCCAGCGCCGCAATCCAGGAGGATGTGGATGTGGTCGGTATGGACTGTCTTTCCGGCGCCCACATGGTGCTGTTCCCAAGAGTTGTGGAACTCCTCCGGGAGAAGGGTGGCGGAGATAAACTGGTCGTCGTTGGCGGTATTATACCCAGGAAAGACTTTCCGAAATTAAATGCGGTCGGTATCACCGGGATTTTTGGACCGGGCACACCGCTGGATGAAATCACGAACTTTGTCAAAACACGTGTGGGAGAGAAAAGTGAAGATAAAAAAAGTTGACCATATCGGCATTGCCGTCAACAGTATCGATGAGGCGGTCAAATTGTACACCAGTGTGTTGGGATTGAAGGTTGCGAGCATGGAAGAAGTGCCCGAACAGAAGGCGAGGACTGCCATCATACCCATCGGTGAAACGAAAATTGAACTCCTGGAGTCCACCGCCCCTGATGGCGCCATTGCAAGACATATAGAACGGAGAGGTGAAGGATTGCACCATATCGCCCTGGAAGTTGATAACGTCCAGGAAATGCTGGATGTCCTTGCAGGTGCAGGTATCGCGCTGATAGACACAAAACCGAGGAAAGGCGTGGAGGGCTCAACCATCGCTTTTATTCACCCAAAATCGACCAAGATATTGCTGGAGATAATGGAGCCGCAGAAATAAGGCGGTAGAAAGACAAATAACTGACAAAGTGTTAACTAATATATTAACGTAGAGGGTTTTATCAATAAGAAGACCGTGCACCTTGCAATAGGGCGTCAAGAGGGACGTCAGCCCCTCTTGAAAGAACCCCTCCCCTTCTCTGCGGAGAAGGGGTAAGGGGATGAGGCGTTGTGTTTAATTTTGAACTGCTAGTGTACTGTTTCCGAAATAACTTGACAATTACACAAGGGTTGTGTGGCGCCACATATGGAATATGAAAATGATGGTTGCAAAGGGTGGGAAAGTAAGATGACTGCCAACTTGCACAAGGGCGTTGAGAGGGGCGTCAGCCCCTCTCAAAATAGTTCTGCCCCTTCTCTGCGGAGAAGGGGTAAGAGCCTGCCCCGCACTTGATGCGGGGGGATGAGGCGCTGTGTAAGAACTGGCATCTTTTATTCAGAATTGTAAAGCTGTTGTTGAGACACTCCATTAGTATTATATCGGCACTGAGATTATAGATTCCCGCTCGGAGGCGGGAATGACAAGCTAATGAAGTTTTCTACGTGAGAACTGAAGAAAACGAGTGTAAATGGTAAGTTTTAGTCTTAGGTCGTTATTTCGAGTACCGGTGTGTAATCAATAAAGGGTGGGCAAGTAACATGGTAAAACCGCTTAAAGAACGAGGACGGACCCTGTATTATTGTGAAATATGTAAGTTTGCTTATAAGACCGAAACGCTTGCCCGGCAGTGTGAAGACTGGTGCAAAGAGCACGGAAGCTGAAATGTTGAGATTATGAAGCACGCGGTCGGCGTGGTTGAAAACGGAGTGTTCAGAAAGACGAAGTAATCTGAGGCGGACAAGAACCACAGACTACCATTACATGAAAACAAAAGACCAACCGCCTTCTGTCATACCAGCCCCGTATCAGAGTACGGGTTCACCCTGAGCGGTTCACCGTGAACGGGGTAAACTCCGGCTGGTATCCAGAGTAAGAATCGCTGGATTCCAGATCAGAGTCTGGAATGACAAAACGCACATAGGTTGCTGTACTTCGTTGTCCCAGTATAATCGGGATGAGCGATTCTGAGTTTATAAAAAAGTTGCGGAGGGAAAAACGATGAACGATGTACGTTACCGGATTGTCAGGACACTGCGGTGCAAAAATCTCAACGTGCCGGGTACGCTCGGCAAGCTCACCAGCGCCATCGGGCAGGCGGGGGTAGAAATCGGCAACATTTCCACGGTGCACCTCGGGCACCATTACACCGTCAGGGATATCGATGTGCTGGTCGCTACCGAAGCCGCTTTGCAGGTGCTCATCGACCGCGTTTCCGAGTTACCGGAAGTCACCATCCTCGAGGTCCGCGACGAAGTGCTCGAACTGCATAAGGGTGGCAAAATCAAGGTGGTGAGCAAAACCCCCATCGACTCGCTCGATAAACTGCGTAAGGTCTATACCCCCGGCGTCGCCGAGGTCTGCCGGTTGATAGTGGAGCGCCCGGAGCGCAAAGACCACTATACCTGTATCCCCTATACAATCGCCATCGTCACCGACGGCACGGCGATTCTCGGACTGGGTAACATCGGACCCGTGGCGGGTATGCCGGTGATGGAAGGTAAAGCCGCTCTCCTCCAACAACTCGTGGGCGTGAACGGCGTGCCGATTTTACTGGACACCACCGATACCGAAGAAATCGTTACGACCATCAAGCACATCTCCCCGACCTTCGGCGGCATCCACCTCGAGGACTTTGCCTCGCCGCGTTGTTTCACACTGTTAGAGCGACTGGAGAATGAGCTGGATGTGCCGGTGTTCCACGACGACCAGCAGGGGACAGCGGTGGTGACACTCGCCGCCCTGTTGAATGCCTGCAAACGCACGGGTAAAAACCTGGCGGAGACAAAGATAGGTCTGCTCGGGCTGGGAGCGGCGGGTTTGACCATCGGCAAGTTCATTCTCCGCTACACCGGTAAGCCGGCGCTTGGAACGGCACGGACGGAAGCCAGCAACCAGCGCCACGCCGCCGCCGGCGGCACCCCCTCGAATTTCGATGAAATCATGGCGAAAGCCGATATCGTTATCGGGACGACGGGAGTCAGCGGGCTGATTCCCCCGCATGCGGTGCGCAAGGGTCAAATAATCTTCGCTCTTTCCAATCCGTTTCCGGAGATTTCACCCGACCAGGCAGTAGCGGCCGGGGCGGTGCTGGCTACGGATGGGAGGACGGTAAACAACCTGCTCGGCTATCCGGGTATCTGGCGCGGGACGCTGGACGCCAAGGCAAGAAGGATTACGTGGGAGATGTACGAAGCGGCGATTCACGCCATTGCCGCCGCTACGGGTGAAGGTGAGCTGGTGCCGAATCCGCTCGACCCGCAGGCACACCTGAATGTCGCGCATGCCGTCGCCCGCGCCGCAATGGTATCCGGGGTCGCACAGCGCAAGCTTGACGACGACTATTTTGAATCGACCAGGCTGGAACTGCCGCCGGAGGTCTAGTATAGTGTTTCCGAAATAACTTGACAATTACACATGGAGTGTGGTGCCGCGGACGAAATATGAAAATGATGGTTGCACAGGGTGGGAAAGCAAGATGACTGCCAACTTGCACAAGGGAGTTGAGAGGGGCGTCAGCCCCTCTCAAAATAGTTCTGCCCCTTCTCTGCGGAGAAGGG
>JAUYDN010000015.1 GCA_030691775.1 Dehalococcoidia bacterium | reverse complement strand
TTAGCTCCCGGGGTTTACGGATCCTCAGCAGCCATGCCCTGCTGGCAACTGCCTGAACACCGCGACCTAACGCAGATGCAACGGCCTCAGTTGACGTTTCTTTTACGTATAACTCGGCTAGCATGGCGTCATCCTCAGCCGGAAAACGATCGAACTGATGACCACAAATCATACGGGTAATTTCTACATTCCGATCTTTGGCCCCGGTTACGGGTATGGGTTAGGTGTCTTTGTGTGTCTTAATCCGGCGGGGTCGCGGGTTCCGGCTTCTCCGGGAACTTTCGGGTGGGGTGGGGCTTTCGCTACCTACTTTTTCGTCGACCCGAAGGAGGATATGTTCGGAGTATATTCAACACAGGTGCTGGGAGCGGGCGCCGGAATGGCGTTGCCAACCTACCTTGGTTCAGAATTCCAGAGACTCGGTTATCAAGCATTGGTGGACTAATAGAAAACGCATTTTTCCCGAAGATACTAAGATGCGCTTCGGGGAAATACAGGAGATAACTAAAGATAAGGAGTAAGCCATGGAGTTCAAGAATAAGGTCGCTGTCATTACTGGTGGCGCGAGTGGTATCGGTCGTTCAACGGCTGTAGCTCTCGCAAAAATGGGTGCGAACATCGTTATAGTTGATGTTAACCGAGAACGAATGGCGGAAGCACAAAGAGAGATAGAAGCTCTTGGAAGACGAGCATTGACGATACAATGCGATGTTGCGAAATACGATGATGTAACCAGTATGGCAAAGCAAGCTATCGCATTTGCCGGCGGGGTCGATATTTTGATGAACAATGCGGGCGTCATGCTCCGTGGTTTTGTCGATACACTCGAACCCGCCGATTGGGCATGGATCCTCGGCATTAATCTGTACGGGGTAATCCATTGTTGTCGCGCTTTTCTCCCTCACATGCGGGAAAGGGGTAATGGATACATTGTCAATACATCTTCAATAGGCGGACTGATCGGTGGTCAGCCGAACAGCATCGGCTACAGTACCTCAAAGTTTGCCGTGACCGGTTTTTCTGAGGTTCTGTATAAATACTTAAAACCAAAAGGAATAGGTGTCTCATTACTCTGCCCCGGTTTGATCCGCACGAATTTACCGGAAAATTTCCGCTATGTAGGGGACGACCTGCAGGCTCTGGGAGCAATCAAAGAAATCGCCAAAGAGCCCGGAGTGATGGAGCCTGAAGAAGTCGCTCAGATGGTCATCGACGGAATAAACAAAAACAAGTTCCTGATTCTCACTCACCCCGCCCGATTTCTCACTATGATGGAGCGAAGGGCAAAGGACGTTCAGGGATTTCTTGATACCCAACTTCCCACCCTGTGAAGAATTTCTGTGCGGGAGCTTGTGGTTAAGTATTAACGGAAAATCTGTTGCTCTTTGAGGGCAACTCCCTTATTATGGGTTAAATCGGTCCGTTATTAACATATAGTCGACCGGTTTATGCCGGGAAGCGGTGAGGAACAAACAGGAACGCAAGGCTAAGTACCGGCTGAACCGGGTACGCTTTGAGGGTCAATAAAAGAGGTGATTATGAGTAGATTGGATAGACGGACCGTATTCGCGGACACGATGACAGCCCGTCAGAGTGAGGACCTTACGCCGGACGTTTTCATGATTGCAGGGTTCGGCAATACCACGGTTGCGGTAACCGAAGAAGGACTGGTGGTAGTGGATGTTCCCGCAGGCAGCAGCGAGAAAATACTTGAAACTATCCGCCAAAAAACTGACGCTCCCATCACTACGATTATCTACACGCATATCCATGGCGACCACGCGTTCACGGCAAGAGACCTTGTAGAGGATGCCAGAAAACGGGGACACCGCAAACCTGTGGTCATTGCCCAGCACCGGACCCTCGCCCATTTGGCACGCTACCGGGAAATGCAGCCCTACAACTGGTATATAAACCAGATTCAGGCCGGACGTGGCTTTATGAGACCGACCGGGCAGGAGAAATTCATCCCGGATGACATCGTTTATCCGGATGTGACCTATACAGATTCGATGAGTTCCAAACTGGGTGACCTCACTTTCGAGCTGCACCACTATCTCGGTGAGACCGAAGACGGCACCTGGGTCTGGATTCCAGAACGTAAAACCGCAATTGTTGGTGACTTGCTGGAGGGTAGTTGCCCCAATATCGGCAATCCATTTAAAGTCCAGCGTTATGAAGTGGAATGGGCTGAAACCCTTGAAGCCATTGCCGGCAAGAATCCTGAATTTCTGGTGCCGGGTCACGGGCCTTTGCGGATTGGAAACAAAGCCACTGAATGGTGCCTGGATAACGCCAGGTATCTTCGTTTTTTCCATCGTGAGGTGGTGCGGTTGCTCAATGAAGGCTACTGGATCGAGGACATACTGCACATGGTGCAACCCCCGGAGGACCTAGCAGGCAAGCGGTTTCTTTCCGGGATATATGGGTGCCCCGCATTTATGATTCACGGCATCCACAGAAGGTATGCCGGCTGGTTCAATGGCAACGCCAGTGAGCTTTTCCCATCGCGAAGTACTGTTATCGCATCCGAGATGATGAAGTTCACAGATCCTGAAAGCGTGCTGAAACGCGCTCTCCAGTTAAAAGTCGAAGGAGAAGTCCAGCTTGCCCTGCACCTGGTGGATTTTGTCATCAAGGGCGCCGCACAGAAGGAACAACAAAAAGCGGCGTTGCTGTTAAAAGCTGACCTCCTCGATGCGCGTTCCGCTTCGGAGGTCAACCAAATCGCGCGCAACATTATGCTGGCTGGCGCAGAAGAAGCCGAGCAAATGGCAAAAACGCTGTAAGGATATTCCTGCCCACGGAAGAAAAAACCGTCTTCCGGTTCTGATTTCACTATCGAAGGAGCGAATCATAATGGAAAAGCTGATTATGCAGCCCATCGAAATAAACGGTATGAAACTCAAGAATCGCATCGGTATGGCACCCTTTCTGAACAACCCCGTCGGAGAAGAGGGGGCAGTAAACGACCTCACGATACGGTGGTTCGAAACAAGAGCAAAGGGTGGTGCCGGTTTTATTATGACCGGTGCCATAAGTCCTACCACTTTTGGCAGAGAACTCCTCATGCAGATTATGGGTAGGGTACCCGGTCTTTCACTCTACGATGATAAGTTTATACCTGGCTTTACCAAGCTTGCTCATGCCATTCATGGCCACGGGGCAAGGATAGGAGTCCAAATAGCTGTGATAGGGCCCATGGGTGGTATTGGGCCATCACAAAACCCATTCCCTGATGACTTACATCCGCGTGACCCAACCGGAATCCTCATGGGCAGGCGTCTTACGGTGCGTGAGCTTACCGAAATCGAATTCGAAAAACTGGAGGATGATGTTGCTGCAACAGCGGCAAGGGCAAAAGCTGCAGGCATAGACTGCGTCGAACTCCACTGTGCCCATGGCGGAGCGACTCTGCATTGTTCGACCATCTCTCCTTTTTACAACAGGCGAACTGACGCCTACGGGGGGAACTGGACAAACCGGCTGCGTTTCGCCATACAGACGGTAAAAAAGATACGCATGGCAGTAGGAAAGGACTATCCGGTCCTGGCGCGGCTCAGCGCTGACGAACTGCTGGGTCCGCGGGGAATACAGCTAAAAGATACGATGGAATATGTTGTTCCGGCGCTTGAGGAAGCGGGCGTGGACTGCTTCGATGTTTCTCAAGGCTCGATTACCCATGCTCCGGAGGGCATTACGATCCCACTCTACTACCCCAGAGGAATTTATATTCACCACGCTGAAGCAGTGAAAAAGGCGACCGCGAAGCCGGTGATTGGAGTGGGAGCAATCTTCGATTTCAACATGGCGGAGAGATTCTTACAGGAAAAGAAAGCGGATATTATCTATTTCGGGAGACTGATAACGGCAGATCCAGAGGCGCCGCGGAAATATGCTGAAGGCAAATCTGATGAAATCAGGAAGTGCATCGGATGTCTCGGGGGGTGCGGGCGACCCTGCCCAGTGAACTACGATGTGCAAGACCAGCCAATCCCTATGATACCTGCAGATATACCAAAAAAGGTACTTGTAATTGGTGGCGGTGTGGGTGGTATGGAAGCTGCCAGAATAGCCACCCTGCGTGGACACATGGTCACTCTCCTGGAAAAATCACACGAGCTTGGAGGTATGGTTCTAGCTTTAGCCCGGACAACAATTACATCCGAGTTTCAGAATATCATCGACTACCTTGGCACTCAGATGAGGAAACTGTCTGTTGATGTTCGAGTTTGTAAAGAAGCAACAGAAAAAGATATAGAAGAAATCAAACCGGATGTGGTAATTATTGCCACCGGTTCTTCAATGGCAGTACCTGCGGTGGCGCAAGGAAAACCGGGAGTGATGGACCACATCGAAGCCTGCAACAATCAACGCGCCATCGGTCAGAAAGTTGTTATCTGGGGGCTGGTAGCGGCGGAACTCGCCCTTTCTCTGGCGGAGGCCGGGAAGGATATCGTGATGATAGGGCGGGGAGGAGAAGAAACCCTGGCAAGAGACTACCCCGGAGCACGCCGCTGGTACGCCTTCCGCAGGCTCACCGATATCAATGCCGTACGGGAATTACCCCACCAGCAACGGGTAAAAAATGTTCAGATACTCTATCATTGTGAAATTGAAGATATCACCACTGAGGGTATTAAAGCAGTGGACGGCGACGGCAGGAAACTAACAATCCCATATGATACCCTGATCATTTCACGGGAACGCACTCCCAACAATACCCTTTTTGAAATGATAAAAACCAAAAGACCGGAAGTTTACAACATCGGTGATTCTGCAAAAGTGGGAGATATTAAAGAAGCTATCTGGGCAGCTAATGAGATAGCCAGAAGAATTTAAGAATTGCTAATCTTGTTTTCACAAATAAACAGAAAAGAGGTTGTTTATTAACTCACCTCAAAATAGTTCTCAAAGCGCTATTCAGGTTTACACAGGTTGGGTATACTGAAGCACTTGTGGAAATTCGTCTAGTTTTATCGTATACGCTCTTACCATCCAAGTCAATCCTTTTAGGCTCAAGTGCTTCCTCTAAGAATTCCAGTTTGATTGGCTCTCACTCCAACGCCCTTGATGCTTCCTCTATCCAAACAATATCCTTAGCTCTCATCCCGACTTTCTGCCACTTTACCCTCTCTTCCTCAACACGGCTTCACTGACAGCACCGATGGACAACGACTGGAGCCAGATTTACGTCTATGTAGTTAATAAGACGCACACCCGTTGGCAAAAGGGCAAAATACCTGATGACATTCGGGTAGAATCGCTAACTGACTAGCAAATGGCTGACCTGAACCATCTCAAGGAATGGCTTTACCGCCGACGCACTATGACCAGGCAGGAAATGAAACGAACCGAAAGATGGCAGCTCGGCATTATGATCAACCGGAGGCATGAGGAATACCATGGCACCATGACGTGGCTCGGCGGCCGGTTCCAACCTGCGTTGTTCAGTGTTGAGAAGGTCAACCGGCGTCTCAAGCCTGTGCGATTACCGTAGCTGGTTCACGTCACTCGCCATCCGCAAGCTGACACAAGTGATGTCAGTGAAGTCCCCAGATGTACAGCGGGTCTCCGCACCCACTCTGCACAATTGTCCAGATCGTGATCAGTAAGGGCTGGATATTTCGCGCACTGACATACCCAGCCCTATGTCTGACTTGATACCATCAACCGTAGCGAGGATTAGCTCTTTCCTATTCTGAACATCTTGGTGCCGCAGGTCGGACAGGTTCCTTGGGTAGCAGGTCTCTTATTCTTCATCGTGATGGCCTTGGCATTCTTTATTTCCTTCTTAGCCTTACATTTCACACAGTATGCTTGCATGTGTTCACCTCCTTTCTTGTTACGAAGATAAACCATTCACTCCAAACTGTCAATGGTGAAGTTTCCTAACGCAGGGGTCACATTTGCTTGTTTAGTGTGATTAGATACAAAAAAGGGGGACTGGGTGTTAGCCCAGTCCCCCTTCTAGAACTCAAACAGTGCTGGCTGTTCTACTTCTCTTGTGGCTGCCTCTTCCTCTCTCTTCTGCCGCCTCTCGGCTCTGTCGCGCTCTAATCTCACTGTGGTACGTGTTCGGTAAATCCAGTCCTTGAGCCGATTAAGGTCTCTCATCTGCTCATCATCGAGTTTATCCACGGCAATATCCGATGGCATGCTGCCCCAGCCCTGTCGCCGGTAAACCCGAGTAGCGATGTAAAGGTAGATCTGGGTCCAGTCGCTGTCTATCGGCTGAGTTAAAGAAACCGTCATCAAATAGGCGCAGGCTTCGGCGTCAGTACCGCTCATTTTCCCTGTCTTGAGCGCCTCCACGTTCATCATCAGGCGCTCCATGGTGATGGCTTGTTTTAGCCTTTCGGGGAGTGTATCTCCCCAGCCCCCGGGAAAGACAAGGATAGGGTCTGTAAAAACACCAACAATTTCCTCAATGCCTTTCTCAACTTGCTTTTCAGTTGTCAATTTCACCTCCTTTCTTTCCAGATTTTGGTTATAGTTACCCCTTCAAAAACTAGGATTGTGCTTTTAGTCCTTGAACCTGGTTATGTGCAGGCAGGCGTAATGTGACCTGAAGTTGTCTATCGGGCTTTGCCAGAAGCCGTTATGGAAGTCCAGTAGATAATGCCAGTATCCCTGGTATTCCTGCTCACGAACGGCTACCAGGTAATCGGTGAATATCCTGACGCAAGCTGACCTGCTTCCCCGGAGAACGATGACGCTGGGAATATAGGTCTGGTCGCTTTTGAGCCTGCTGGGATGCCATTCCAGCTGAAGCCTGGTGAGTTTCAGGTTATCGAGCCAGAAGTGCCGTCCGCCGGCATCATAAGAACCGATGTAGATGTCCTTCCCTTCCAGCTCTTCCAGTATCTCCATAAGGCGCTTTATGGCTTCCCGCCGCTTCTTGCGAAGCGGTATCTGGGCGGCCTTACGTCCCAGTCTCACCGTAGTAGTCGGCTCAGGCTCGGCAAGCTTCACTTCGTCAAATAAACCAAGCTGACCTGTCATGTTTCTTACTCCTTTCCTCTCAGATTTTGGGCATAGTAACCCCTTCAATTACCGGCATAACTGGCTCCGTTATCTCACCAGACTGAGCTGTTTGCCGTTTTCCAGCTTTTGTCGCTCCGCTTCTACAGTTCCCTCTGGGATAGACTCGCGGACAGAGCTTATCGCGGCACGAACATTCCCTGGATACGGTTGCTGGTTCCAGGGCAACACCCCACCCGTAACCCGCTCGATTTCGCTGATGAGACGGGACAGGTGTTGGTCTATGTACCCGGGCAGGTTGGGGATTTTCCTTGCTTCCGTAGCGACAAGCTTCGCTTGCTCCAACGGCTCGACAGCCTGGTTGACGTATTCCTCAATCATGTTCATCGCTTCGACGACCTGGAGAGCACTCCACTTGATAGGCATAGTTTCACCTCCTTCCTTTCAGATTTTGGGTATAGTTACCCCTGCAGGAATGGGTATGGGGGTGAGCTGAGCTAGCTCTTGAGAGCCATATTGATGGCTTCCTTCACGACCTCAGACCAGCATTCCAGTCCCCACTCGACGCCCTTCTTTACCTGGGCAAGAACGTCATCGGTTATCGCTTCTTCGGGGATACCCATCTCACTGGCGCACCCGACGACATCTTCCCTGCTGAGGACAAAGATAGTGTCCTTGTCGGCCATAGACGGCTTCCTCCTTTCCAACTTATTCAGGACTTGCTTATTCTTCCCAGACGGCGACCTGCCTGACGGTGAACTCCAGCCCGCAGGTAAGGCATTTTCCCTTGTCGGGAGCCTCCTCGCAGTCAATGTCATCCCCACCGCATTTGGGACAGGTGATGATTTCACCCTCGGCATATTCCTTGCGTTTTTCCATCGGTATAACCCCCTT
>JAUYDN010000002.1 GCA_030691775.1 Dehalococcoidia bacterium | reverse complement strand
CATCGGGACTTCTCGCAGTGACAACCTGAGCATTGTGTTAGTTCGTGCTCTACCACTCAAATCCCAGGTCTTTCCGCACCTTGCGGTAGTGTGCCATCGTATCTTCAAAGGCTTCGGCTTTCTTTAATGCCTCCACCGGATTGAAGAGGCTGGTATCGATAATGTCCCCCTCGATAATCAGCGAGGGCACTTTGTAGACTTCCATGAGCTGGTCGGCATACAGGCTCAAGCCAGAAGATGCCGCGCGGCATGAAAGCAGAATATGCAGTATGACGCCATCGCACTGGTAATCACGGATATGCTTGAGGCGCAAGCGCCGCGCCGTACCTTCACGCTTGACCTCTTCAATTAACGCCGGGGCTTCTTCAGCACCGAACTCATCACGGATGTTGTCCGCCAGGCTCCGGTAGCGGCTCCTGACGTACCGCTCAATCGGGTCGGAATATTTTGTCACATCGATGTCGATGGGGCGGCGGGGGCTGTAAGCGGTTTCACAAACAAAATTCCAGCCACGGTCGGCAAGGTCATCCATAAATCCCAGGCTATGCCAGGGCGGCAGACCTTCAAAAGCAAGCCGGTACTTTTCCGGGCGGTTGATGCCCGCAATACCGTGGTCGACCCGGTATTTCACTTCGTCATACAGCTTCTTGTGCCCTTCTACTATTGCCGTGGGGTCGGCGCCGCCACGGTATAGCGCGGAAGACATCGCGCTCCAGAAATCACGGGTGTGCATCGGACCCGGCCTGGCTTTACGGAGCTGGTTGATTTCCCAGCGCAAGCGGTTGATTTCATTGGTGCCGCTGGCGGTGAACTCCAACCGGTCCCAGTCCATTTTCTTGCCAAGCAGTTTCTCCAGGAAATTGACAAAGTGGCGGAGCTCGCTGATGAGGAACTGCGCATTCCGCTCGTAGGTACCTTCTGTCAGGCTCTCGCGGGCGCCTGGACTGGGTGATTCCAGCGTCCATACCGGGGCATCGAAATAGCGTCCCAGCGATTGGAACCATTTGAACCGGGCATCACAGACTTCGCCGGATGAAACGAGCAGGGTAGGCTTGGGCATGCCACCGGCGGGCGCTTCCGGGGGTATCTGACCGTCTAGCTCAACCATACGCGCCGAATAACCCACACAGGTACGGGCGTAGCCACAGAGATGGGTGGGATAACCTTCCGACTCCGCCCTCTCCAGAAACGGACCGGCGAGCTTGGCAGCGGCACAAAGACTGCTATAGTTTTCCGGGTAGACGGAACTGACGTCCATGGCACTGAGGATGGGGTTTGCCCAGCCTTCGAGCATCACCCAGGCGACGGGTCTGCCTTCAGCCTTCGCTTCACCTCCTGCCGCATACATCTTGTCTACTTCCGCGCGGAGTGCGTACATTGCCTTGAGCCGGTTGAGTGGCCTGGTCTTAACTTCTTGCGTCATGCCACACCTCTTAGTTTTTATTCAGGACGGGGACGCCGGTAAAAAGAAACGAGCGCCGGCACGGGTCTACACTCTCATTATACCGTTAAACCTTCGCTTGCGACAAAGCCTCGATGCCGCTTGCAAGATGGTGTCAGGCTAGATTATAGCGGGAGACGCGTTATGCGTCAATCAGCCCTCATGCCTCTGAGATGAGAGCACTCTATTATTACGTAGAGCACTAAGTACTTCTCATCTAACGTAGGGCCCCGGGGTTTGTGCATTGCGGGGGTATGAGGGGGCGCAGCCCCCTCAAGAAAACCAACTCCCTTCCCCGCGGGAAGGGACCAAGAGCCTGCCCCGTACTTGATACGGGGGATGGGGCGTTGTGTTTGGATTACGCTCGCTTCTTTCATGAGAAACCGCTCTGGATTCCCCGCTCCCGTATCGCAGTACGGGACAAGCTTCGCGGAGAATGACAAGGAATTGGGCAATCGTGGCTCTACTTGCGGGAGTCAACCATACCGCGCTACCTGAGAGTAGCCGATGGGGAGTAATTGATGCTCGGCATAATAATTTGTCGGCTCAGTTTCATTTTACTGCTTATTGCTGTTAGCTGAATACTAAAAGCTTTCTCCGTGCGCCCACTATACATCATCTCCAGGACATTCTATAATAACGGTTAACAGGGTTCATTGAACATAACGAAACAATATGCCTGAAAAATCCGGAGCCACACCCCGCCGCATTAAACCCGGTGACCGGGTATTCCGTGTACCGCGTCCTATCCAGTGGCAAGTAATCCTGCCCACCATCGCACGACCGCGTATGGGAGGCGGTATTTCTCCCCTGGTCATCGCCTACGGGTTTGCGGCGCTAATCCTTATCGGGGCCGCCTTACTCATGCTTCCTATCGCCACTACTGATGGCTCGGTACCTCACCCCACCACCGCTCTCTTCACTTCTACATCCGCAGTCGCCGTCACGGGACTTGCCGTGGTGGATACCAGTGATTTCTGGAGTCCTTTTGGAGAAGCCGTAATACTATTCCTGATACAGATTGGCGGATTCGGCTTTATGACGAGCGCCACACTTATTTTACTGGCACTGGGACGCAAAATCGGTTTGCGGGAACGACTTCTCATCAAGGAAGCCATGGGAGTAACCCAGCTGGGCGGGGTGGTGAGGATTATCCGTCAAATGGCTTTGTTTACCCTGATACTGGAGATATTGGGTGCAGCACTAATCTACCTCCACCTCTCAACCCTGTACCCCGAGGGGCAAGCTCTCTGGAAATCGGTTTTCCAATCGGTCTCCGCTTTCAACAACGCCGGATTAGACCTCTTCGGCGGCTTCCGTAGTCTATACAATTTCCAGACCGACCCGCTTGTCGTCCTGACCACCGCCGGACTTATCATTCTGGGCGGCATCAGCTACATGGTGGTAGTGGATGTCCTGAAACACAGGAGTTTTACACGACTCTCTATGGACAGTAAGCTGGTAATCACAGTAACAGGCTTCCTTCTACTCATCGGGACGGCGGTCATCCTCTTAAGCGAGTTTGGCAATGCAGATACTTTTGGCTTGCTCACTGTCCCTCAAAAAGTACTGAATT
>JAUYDN010000223.1 GCA_030691775.1 Dehalococcoidia bacterium | reverse complement strand
CTCCACCGTTTTTACAGGCGAACCGTCTAAAATGTCCCCCATCTGGTAGTCCCCGAGTGCTTTGTCATCGGCGGTCGGGTGCCCCGGTGATGCTGTCACGCTCCGGCCGTCCTGCAGTGTTACCCTGACCACGCGGAATGACGGTGGAACCGGGGTGGATGCTACCCGGACAATCGGAGCGGGTATTTGTTCACCGGCGGAGTTTACCGTCCATATTTCTGTTCCCACACTTAACCGTTCGACCGGAACTGGTCCCGCAGGTGTATCTATAAGCGTGCCCTTTGCCAGGCAGATGGGACAGGTGTTGAAGCTCGGCTCCCGTTTGGTGACCTTAATCCTGCCGGCGGTGGTGATGGTGCCCTCGAGACGCTGTCCCTGCCCTTCCCCTACCCGCAAGGAGAATTGATAATCACCGGTGGTTGCGGTCATCTGGATTGGGTAGGTCAGCTTCTTGTGCTCGCGGTAGATTGCGAGTTTTTCCACATCGGAATAGTCCGCTTTATCCGGTAAACCCAGCTCTTTCAATATTGCAGAAAACTCCGCTTTATCCGCGCGGATAGCCGGGAACTGTTCGAGAGAGTTTTTCTCTTCCACTCCCGGGCGGCCTACCGGGTAAAATTCCGGGTCGCACCAGAAAATATCTTTGTATTCGTCGAGGAGCTTGTATTTAAGCTCCGGCAGGGAGAGGACAACCGGCGGCTGTTCAGGTTGCGGTTTACAGGCGGAAAGCAATAAACCCGGGACCAGAACGGCTAATAAAAACAATTTCAAAAATATATTTTCCGGTCTCATCGGCTATCCTCCTTTATTGCCTGCGGAGACAACACTATTATACGCTAACGGTTCAGGTTTTGGGATTTGAAACATTTCTAAATTGTGAATAATAAAGTGGACTGGGAATTGAGACTATTTACGGTGCGTGTAAAAATATACTAGACAAAAGACACTTACTAGACAATTGACATTTTGTTCCTTTTGGTATATGATAAGCAAGCTATTTTCATAGTACTGGGCAAGGTGATACAGAATATACCAATAGATTACTTGAAGTCTCCAGAAGTTCAGTAACCCGTGAGACAGATATTTAGAGACCAGATGTTTCGTGGAGTGAAGAACATGACAGCCTGCCATTGACCTTAGCCTGCCACGCCCGGAACCTGGAACACGGTTTGATTGCGTTAGACAGCGCACCCGCTCATAACGGCAAGCTTTCCGCACGTACGTATCATTTCCCTCTGAAAAATATGTTCTGGCACATCGTATTTCCATTTGTAACCGGGTGACAAATGACCGAAAACGATGACAAGAGTAAGAAACGCTGCATCGAAAAGTTGCGGGCGCTGTGATGAGGACAAGCCGACGGAAAGGTTTTTCTGCGCCAGGAATCTGTCGGGAGGTTAACAGGATGATGAAAGACAAGCGGCTACTGTTCTACATAGCCTTGGTTTTAATACTCACCTTACTTATTGCGGGAACAATGCATATCCTGTGGACCCCCTTTCTCTGGCAGTATGAGCCACTCCATTCCACGATGGAAGTTATAGGAGCGCTGGCTGCAATCCTGATGGCAATTGTACTACTCCGGAGGCATTTTTATGAGAATGACAGGCGGCTGTTCTGGGTATCCATAGGACTTTTTGGGGGAGGCATACTGGACGGTTTCCACGCGGTTACCCAGCCCGGACACGGATTTGTTCTGCTCCACACAATGGCGGTGTTCGTTGCCGGTTTTTGGTTCGCTCTCGTCTGGTTGCCGGAATCCCACCGATACAGGTCTATGAGAAAATGGCTTCCCTGGACTGTTGTTGCAGGTTCTACGCTATTTGGAATCTGGACATTGTTATTTCGCGGAACATTGCCCGTAATGGTGCAGGACGGGGAATTTACTACCACTGCCATAATACTGAATCTCCTTTCTGGTGTCTTCTTCATCGCTGCCGGAGGACGTTTTCTCCTTGATTTCCACCGTTCCACCAAGACAGAGCATTATCTTTTCTCCTCCATAGCCCTGCTGTTCGGTGTGTCTTCGTTAATGTTCCCTTATTCAGCAATCTGGAATGACACATGGTGGCTTTGGCATCTGGTGCGCCTATTAGCCTATTTGCTTGTAATGGGGTTTGTTGTTTACGGGTATTTGAAGACAGTTTCTTCTCTTAGGACCGAAATCTCCGAGCGTGTAAAAGCCGAAGTAAAGCTTACCCATACGTACCCAATACTCCTGACGATTCGAAACATTAACCAGCTGATTGCACAGACTAACAACGAGTCGGAATTGCTCCAAAGGGCGTGTGAAATCCTTGTTGATGGTAGCAACTACAAAATTGCGTGGTTCGGCTTTATTCAGGAAGGCTCATATGAAATTTTGACGGTAGCTCAGTCAGGTTTCGAGGAGGGGTATTTATCTTCTATCAAGATTACGTGGGACGATTCGGAGTACGGGCAAGGTCCAACCGGTACGGCAATAAAAACAAAGCGCCCGGCAATAATGCAGGATATCGCTCATGATGAACGGTACCGCCCCTGGCGTGAGCAGGCGCTATTGCGTGGCTATGCCTCATCGGCGGCTCTGCCGCTGAAGGTTGAGAACAGGGTAATCGGCACGCTGAACGTTTACTCCGCGAAAGCGGATGCCTTTGATGACACTGAGATTGAGATGTTTGCGGAGCTGGCAGGGGATATTTGCCTGGGTATCCAGAAAATACGTCAGCGCGAAGCACTGAGAAAATCAGAAGAACGTTTTCGGCTGATGGTGGAGGGGGTCAAAGAATACGCGATTATTATGCTTGACCCTGATGGATATGTAACCACCTGGAATACGGGTGCTGAACGCATTAATGGTTACAAAGCAAAGGAGATTATTGGCAAGCATTTCTCTCTCTTTTACCCTGCTCAAGACGTCCAGCAAGGTAAACCTGCGTATGGATTGAAAGTAGCTGCTGCAGAAGGGCACTTTGAAGATGAAGGCTGGCGGGTGCGTAAGGACGGCTCGCGATTCTGGGCTAATGACGTCATGACAGCCTTGAGAGACGAAGCCGGGAACCCTTATGGCTTTTCTAAAGTAACAAAGGACCTGACCGAGCGCAAGCAGGCTGAGGAAGCATTGCGCCTTTCGGAGGAGAAGTACCGGACCCTCGTGGATAACGCCACCGTTGGAGTATTTAGAACCAATCTCAAAGGGGATATCATCTATGTAAATGACGCGCTGGTTAGCATCCTGGGCTTTGACTCGGTTGAAGAAATAATAGCCAGTGGTGCGTTGACAAGGTACAAGAACCCGGATGACTGGGCATTATTGATTCAGACGCTCACTAAAGAGGGAAAGGTCAACAACTTTGAGTTTGAATTACTCACCAAAACAGGAGAAACAAAAAACGGTATCCTGAATGTGGTCCTCCAGGGCGATATTATCTCTGGAATGCTTATAGACGTCACTGAACTCAAGAAAACTGAAGAAGCGCTCCGAGACTCGGAGCAGAACTTCCGTTCGTCGCTCATCGAATCACCGCTTGGAATACGCATCGTAAATGCCCAAGGCGAAAACCTCTATGTCAACCAGGCTCTTTTAAACATTTTCGGCTTCGGAAGCATCGAAGAGTTCGAGAAAGTCATCCTCATCGACCGTTACACGCCGGAAAGCCGTATTCTGGCACTGGAACGGCGGGAACAGAGACAGCGTGGCGAAACAGGTCCTGCTTCGTACGAAGTGTCCATCGTCCGCAAAGATGGTTCGATACGAAATATAGAGGTCTTTCAAAAGCAAGTGGTGTGGAACGGGGAAAAGCAGTTTCAGCTGGTCTGTAACGATGTTACGGAACGAAAGAAGTCTGAGAGAGCACTTGAAGAGAGCGAGAAGCGTTATCGGTCACTGTTTGAAAACATGCTGGAAGGTTTTGCTTATTGCAGGATGATTTTTGAAGACGGACTGCCGAAGGATTTCATCTACCTGGCTGTCAATAGCGCCTTCGAACATCTAACTGGCCTCGAGAATGTGGCTGGTAAAAAAGTTAGCGAGGTGATACCGGGTATACAGGAATCGAACCCGGAACTTTTTGAAATCTATGGAAGGGTGGCATCGACCGGCAACCCGGAACAGTTCGAGACATACCTCGGACAACTGGAACGTTGGTTTTCGATTACCGTATACAGCCCGGGAAGCGGATATTTTATCGCCGTATTTGATAATGTCACAGCGCGAAAGAAACTGGAACAAGAAAGGGAGATGCTTGCCAGGTTTCCCCTGGAAAACCCCAACCCGGTTATGCGTATTGATAAACGGGGTGTAATTCTGTATGCCAACGGGGCGAGCACACCTTTACAGGCGTTTTGGAATCGGTACCAGGGCGAAAGAATGCCGGTCGAGTGGTGCGATAAGGTGGCAGAGGTGATTTCCTCGCAGTCCACCTCCATTACTGAAATAACCTTCAACGGACACACTTACTCTCTCTCGTTAGTCCCGATAAAAGGGAGGGATTACGTTAATCTGTATGGGCGCGATATCACCGAACAGAAGAATGCAGAACAAACCTTGAGAGAAAGCGAGCAGAACTTCCGTAACTCACTGAACAACTCTCCCCTCGGAATCCGTGTTGTACATACCGACGGCGAAACGCTGTATGTCAATCAGGCCCTTCTCAATATCTTCGGCTATGAAAGTATGCAGGAACTTGAGGCAACGACACTGGAACAGCGCTATACTCCGGACGGCTACCGAGAAGTCGTAGAAAGACGGGAAAAAAGAAGAAAGGGCGAAAAAACCACGGACAACTACGAAGTAGGCATCAGACGCAAGGACGGTGAAATCAGGCATTTACAGGTTTTTCGCAAGGTGGTGTTGTGGGGTGGTGAAAGTCACACTCAACTTTTGTATAACGATATCACGGAACACCGCCAGGCGGAGGAAAAGATTCGCGAGCTTGAGGTGTTGAAGGAACTTGACCGTGTACGCAGTGAGTTCCTGGCAAATGTTTCCCATGAACTGCGCACCCCCCTGGCGGCAATCAAGGGCTTTACGTCCACACTTCTGCGTGACGATGTGCAGTGGAGAAAGGCGGAAAGGACAGACTTTTTACAGACCATCGACCAGGAGACCGACCGTCTGACGCGCCTCATCAACGATTTGCTCGATATGTCCCGTCTCGAAGCCATATCGATGTCGTTAAAACGTGCGGAATATAATGTCGAGGACATTTTCAGTGCCGTATACGGTCGGCTCAGCAGTCTGGCTTCACGGCACCGCCTGGAATATGTTACCGGGGAGAATTTACCCAGACTATACGTGGATGAGATGCGCATCGGGCAGGTTATCAGCAACCTGGTGGATAATGCCGTCAAGCATTCACCGGCGGGCAGTGTGATTACTATATCCGCGTACGCGGGCGAAGGAGAGGTTATCATCAGCGTTACCGACCGTGGCGAAGGAATACCAGTAGCGTACCTGGAAAAAATCTTCGACCGGTTCGTGCAGGTGGAAAGTATTGTCGCGGGGCGGAAAGGGGGTACCGGGTTGGGACTATCTATCTGCCGCGGTATCGTGGAGAACCACGGCGGAAAAATCTGGGTCGAGAGCAAATCAGGTAAAGGCTCTAAGTTCAGCTTCAGCTTGCCGGCCCAGAAAGGGGTAGTGGATGCCTAAAATTCTCGTCATCGATAACGAGGAGAACCTCAGGAAAATCCTGCAGGTTAATCTCACCGCCAGTGGTTACGAGGTTATCACGGCGTCTAACGGTGAAGAAGGTCTTGCGCTGATGGAACGGGAAAAACCCGACCTCGTTCTCCTCGATATCAAGATGCCCGGTATATCAGGCTGGGAGGTATTGAATATTCTCAATTCGAGGCCAAACTTGAAGGATATTCCCGTGATTATTATGACCGCTTTTTTGAAAAGTACCGAAGAAGCGCGTATGAAAACTACCGGTGTTACCGGTTTCCTTGCCAAACCATTTGATGTTCAGGAATTATTAGACCAGGTTGGGAAAGTACATTCAAACAAAAAGAGCGGATGAAATGCCGAATGTGAAGATACTCATTGTCGATGATGACCCGGTAATCGTCAAGTTTGTCAGGGCGAACCTGCAAGCCAATGATTATGAGACAATTGTGGCGATGAACGGCAAAGACGGAATCACTGCGGTGGAAAAAGAGATGCCCGACCTGATTTTACTCGACATCATGATGCCGGCAATGGATGGGTTCGAGGTGTGCCAGCGCCTGCGGGAATGGTCGCAGATTCCTATCATTATGCTGACAGCGCGCGGCGATGAGCGGGATAAAGTGAAATGCCTGGATACGGGCGCGGACGACTACATCGCCAAGCCTTTTGGTGTGAATGAGTTGATGGCACGGGTACGTGCTGTGCTCCGCCGTACGCAGTTAACGCGTACACAGGGTGTTCTGCCGCTTTTTACCTGCGGTAAACTGGAAATAAATTTTTCCGAGCGGCGTGTTGCGGTTGACGGGCAGGAGGTCAAACTTACGCCTACAGAATACGCTCTGCTCAAGGAGCTTGCCTTAAACCAGGGGAAGGTGTTGACCTATTCCGACCTGTTGCAAAGGGTCTGGGGGCAAGAATACCGGGATGAGCGTGAGTACCTGCATGTTTTTTCAAACCGTTTGCGTGCCAAGTTTAAAAGTAAAGACCCTGCTACGGATTATATTGTTACGGTTGGGGGAGTAGGCTACAAGATGGAAGTAAAAGAATAAACAGCAAAGGGACGCTATTAGTGGAGTGTCTCAATAACAGCTTTACAATTCTGAATACTTGTACCTGGCCAAGTACAGGTAAAAGATGCCAGTTCTTACACAGCGCCTCATCCCCCCGCATCAAGTGCGGGGCAGGCTCTTGCCCCTTCTCCGCGGCTTTGCCTTAAATGTCATTCTGAGTCCCGATGTTTCGGTATGAAGCATCGGGAGAACGAAGAATCTCCAGCACCTACTCAGTAGGCACGGAGACCCTTCGCTACGCTCAGGGTGACAAGGCTACTCGACTTTTGAGGCAAAGCCCTTCTCCGCAGAGAAGGGGAAGAACTATTTTGAGAGGGGCTGACGCCCCTCTCGACTCCCTTGTGCAAGTTGGCAGTCATCTTGCTTTCCCACCCTTTGCAACCATCATTTTTATATTTCGTCCGTGGCACCACACTCCATGTGTAATTGTCAAGTTATTTCGGAGAC
>JAUYDN010000111.1 GCA_030691775.1 Dehalococcoidia bacterium | reverse complement strand
AAATGGGTGTCATTCTGGAGCGAAGCGAAGAATCTCAGAGTGGGGGAATAAGACAACGCCTCCCCACCACCAGATTCTTCGTTGTCCCGATGCTATCGGGACTCCTCCAGAATGACAGACCAATTGTTTTGAGACAAGCTCATACGCCTGGATTCCCGATCAGAGCTTGCCCCGTACTGGATACGGGGGCGGGAATGACAAAGGGCGGAGTTTTTCATACTTGATGGTGCCGATGCAATCGGTATGGAGGATTGTTTCGTTGAAGCGAACCACTTCACGATTCTTCCGTGATATACTATTATCCGCGATAACCTGCTGAGTGTAACACGAGAGGAGCACGGTATGAAGGTCCAACACGTCGGCATCATGAGTCCGGGAGATATGGGCTCAGCCATCGGTAAGATGCTGAGTGATGGGGGGCTGGAAGTTATAACCTGCCTGGAAGGGCGCAGTGAACTGACAAAGCTCCGGGCACACGAAGCGGGAATGAGAGACGTGCAATCGCTCGACCGGCTGGTACGTGAAGCCGACCTGATACTATCGGTCCTGGTCCCGTCCGAGGCGCTGTCGCTCGCCGTTAAAATCGCGGAAAACATCCGCCGTACCGGGTCGCATCCGGTATATGCCGACCTGAACGCCATCGCACCGCAAACGGTGCACAAAATCGAAGGCCTGATGGCAAAAGCGGATATCGCATTTATCGACGGCGGGATTATCGGGCCGCCTCCGAAAGCCGGGCGGAACAACACCCGCATTTACTGCTCCGGACCGGATACTTCCGCGCTGGAATCACTCGCAAGTACGGGATTGGACATCCGCGTGGTAGGGCCGCAAGTCGGTCAAGCTTCCGGTCTGAAGATGGTGTATGCCGCCTCCACCAAGGGAATCACCGCCCTGTGGACGGAGCTACTCACCGCGGCGGGGGCACTCGGTCTGGAAAAAGCATTGATGGCGGAGTTTGAAATCAGCGGGACCAACGTTGGAGATGTTTTGAAATACCGTATACCGTCGATGCCACGCCGGTCAAGGCGGTGGGTCGGCGAAATGGAAGAAATCGCCACGACTTTTGAAGACATTGGATTGACACCGCGGATGTTGCTCGGAGCAGCGGATATGTACCGGTTGGTGGGCAAAACACCGCTGGCTGACCAGACCTCCCGCGAGCCTGACCCACCCGCCGAGCAAGTGCTCCAGGTACTGGTGGATAACCTGCGCAAGAAAAAATAGCAGGTTAGTTCCCAATTCACCCTGCATAAAAAATACTGTCAAAGGAGAATCACATGGCAGAGATGACGAAACGCGAACGGGTGAAGTCTGCCCTTGCTGGCGGCGCGGTCGACCGCGTGCCGGTGGGTTTCTGGAGGCATTGGCCGGGAGACGACCAGCGGGAGGACTCTCTGGCGCTGGTGACCCTGGAGTTCCAGCGCACTTATGACCTGGATTTCATCAAGCTACCGGTCTCGTCCGCATATACCGTCTCCGACTATGGTGTGAAACATGCCTACCAGAACAGTCCGGGAGGCGACCGTGCCTACCTGGAACGTGTCATTAAACGGGTGGAAGACTGGGACCGTATTGAACCACTGGATATACGTAAGGGCGTATATGGCTGGCATTTGAGGTCACTGCACCGGGTTATCCGGGAGAAAACGCCTGATACACCCGTCATCGTCACGATGTTCAACCCGCTGGCACTGGCGTTTTATCTTGCTGGTGAAGAGACCTGCCTGGCGCATCTCCGTACCTATCCCGAACGGGTTGAGACAGCGTTAAAAGCACTTACACAGACCTGCGCCGATTTTGCCAGGGGTGTCATAGATGAAGGCGCCGACGGTATTTTTCTTTCCGCCCGTTTTGCCAGCTACGAGTTAATGAGTGAGATGGAATATAAACGTTTTGGCACACCCGGAGACCTGACTGTACTGGCGGCCGCTTCCGGTGGCTGGTTCAATGTATTGCACGTGCACGGCCAGCATCCTATGCTTCCCCGATTAGCCAGCTACCCGGCTCACGCGCTGAACTGGCATGACCGCACGACGCGTTTCGATTTACAACAAGCCTCTAAAATCTTCAAGGGAGCATTGATGGGTGGCATCGACCAGCAAAAGGTCCTGCAGGAAGGTAGCCCGGAAGACGTCACCGCACAGGTCCATGATGCCGTACGCCAGATGAATGGTCGCAGGCTGATTGTCACCCCGGGTTGCACCTACTCGATTGGTGTCCCTCACGCCAACCTGGTGGCAATGCGGCGGGCTGTCGAGACAGCTACCATGCGGTAGAGAAATACTACAGTCGTTTTCAATAAGCGGTGTCCCTTGTTATTCCACTCCCGCGAACAGGTCTGACTCCCGCCGGCGGCTGGTGACCGGCGGGTAAGCCCGCATGAACATATCCCGCTGTCCAAAAAGCTTGTTAGCCAGTCCGAAGATACCACTGCGCGGGGAACCGCCGGCTAACTGGCTCACGTGGCAAGCCACCGCCCTGTCCCGGTTCAAGATGGACTGTTTTTTCAGGCGTATGACTGCATTTATCGGGAAATCCACTTCAACCAGGCTGGCGATATCGATGTCCCTGTTGCGCCCGAACTTATGCGGGTCTCTGCCGAGCAATGACAGTAGTGTTACCATCATTTTCAGCAG
>JAUYDN010000082.1 GCA_030691775.1 Dehalococcoidia bacterium | reverse complement strand
CTACCCACGATAACGCCGCCTAACTGGACTTCGATATCCACGGGAGCCTGGCCGAGCACGCACGGCGTTACCGATTTCAATGTTCACAACCCCGGCGACCCCCTGGATGTTACCCACGGCGGCTTCTACAGCGGCGATGTGAAAGCGGAGTTCGTCTGGAACGCTATCGCCCGGGCTGGCAAGAAATCGATAGTGGTCAATTTCCCCACCACCTGGCCCCCGGTGATGAAAGATGGCATCCAGATTGGCGGCGCCGGTGTGGAGACAAATATGTGGTTCTATCCGTCCGTCCTGTTCGGGGCTGAGACCGGCGGCAGTCCACCACCCCTCGACTCCACCGACCCCCAGGTTACCTTCGGTTTCGCCCAGCATGGAGCGGGGAGGGGTTTACGCCCGCCCCGGGCTTTCGCCAGCTTATCCTTTGAACGCGTCTTTGCCACAAAAAAACCAGCGCAGGAATTGAACATTCCCGACCTGATTGAATTAAAAGAACCGGGTGGCTGGAAAAACATGCCCCAGGCAAGGCACGCGCTCGAGGCAGAACTGGTACACCGCCCTTCCACCGGCAGGTACCGCATGCCGAAAAACATCCTGCATATGCTGGCGCTGGATAGCAAAGGCGCAGGCTTCGACCGGGTAATCATCTCGGCTGAGAAAGACGCCGCGTCACCTCTTGCCGACCTGACCGCCGGGCAATGGAGTCCGGTTATCACCAGGGAGTTCGAGACGGAAGCCGGCAAGAAAAAGGGTGTATTCGCCCTGAAGCTACTTTCGTTATCGCGTGACGCGGTGGACGTGAGGTTGTTCCATAGCGCCATCTGCGCCCTGGACGGCTGGATTTACCCCGGTTCCCTGGCGGCGGAGATAAAATCGCCCAAAGGGATGCCCTACCCGCAAACAGCGTTCAATGCCTTCGACCGCGGCTGGATAGATATCGAAACCGTCCTTGAGACAAGCGAATTCGAACGGCAATTCTGGAGCGACGCCTGTACCTACCTGCTGAAAAACAAGCCTTGGGACCTCTTTATGATGCATTACCACCCGCCCGACCATGCCTGGCATTCCATTTCCTGGATGATGGACCCCGCTACCGCAAAAAGCGAGGCTGAATGGAAAAAGTACCAGCAGGCGGAACTGGATATTTACCGGCTGTGCGACCGGCTGGCGGGCGACCTCTTTGCTTGCGCTGACCCGGAGGAGACGGCTTTCGCTCTGGTTTCCGACCACGGCGCCAAGGCGACAAACGGTCCGATGTCGGATGTCAACACGATACTGGAAAAAGCCGGACTCCTCGTGTTAGACCGTCAAGGAAAGGTCGATTGGTCGAAGACGCGAGCCATCGGTCAGCGGGTTGTCTGGGTCTATGTGAATCTCAAAGGTCGTGACCCGCAGGGTATCGTGGAACCGGGAAAGGAATACCGCCGTGTACAGGAAGAGGTTATCCGGGCGCTCATGGAATACGTGGAACCTGTCACCGGGAAAAAACCGTTTATCTTTGCCCTGCGCAAAGAAGATGCGCGTTTTATCAACATCTACGGAGACTATGTCGGGGACGTTGTTTTCGCGATTAGCGAGAACTATGGTCCACAACACGGTCCCTTCCTCCCCACTGCGGAATGGGGGCTTGGCTCACTGCGCGGCACCCTGGCGCTGACCGGACCCGGGATAAAGAATGGCGTTGAGCTGGAACGCAACGTGTGGTGCCTCGACCTGATACCAACACTCTGCTACCTGGCAGGCTGGCCGGTTCCCAAAAACGCGGAGGGGGCTATCATCTTCCAGGCTCTGGAAAACCCCGACCCAAGGTAACCGAAACCGACGCCGGGTGAAAAAACAAGGGAGAAGGACGGATATATGCCGGAGCTAATTGTCAAGCGCGATGGTCCCATCTTACGAATCAGCCTTAACAGGCCCGAAAGAAGAAATGCCCTTAACTACCGGGTGATTGACGGGATGCTGGATGCACTTGAAGCCGTGGCGGAGGACGATGGGTGCCGGGTGGTGGTGCTCAGCGGCGAAGGTGCCGGTTTCTGCGCCGGTGATGACCTGCACGGTATGGGCCAAACATCAAACCCGCGCTGGAAAGGCTTGAAAGCGGGCTCCGCCGTCTTACCTCAACAGGCGTTAATTAAAACTTTGCGCACGTTACCCAAACCCGCGGTGGCGGCGATTCACGGTTTCGCGCTGGGCATCGGTCTCGATGTTGCCCTTGCCTGCGACATCAGGATTTGCACCGAAACGGCTGAACTCGGCGACCCGCGTGCCGAGCGTGCGCTGTACGCCGCCACCGGTATTACCTACCAGCTCCCGCGCGTTGTCGGTTACGGCCGCGCTGTGGGGATGATGTTCCTGGCGCAAAGGCTATCCGGCAAGGAGGCGGAACAGATTGGACTGGTGTACAAAGCAGTGCCGGAGAAGGAGTTCGGCACTGTGGTGGAGTCCATTGTTCAAAAACTGGCGAAAGCCGCCACTAAATCCATTGCGGTAATTAAGGAGCAGTTGGTTGCCCAGCAGGACCTGACCTATGACATGGCGGCGAGACACTCCGTATCAGTGCGCAATATCTACAATCTTGAAGACCAGCCGGAAGGGGTCAACGCCTTCCTGCAAAAGAGACCGCCGAGCTTTGTAGGACGTTAGACAGGACTCCCCGGGAATGGAGGAAGGAAAATGTCTCTTGCTCTCGAAGGCATCAGGGTAATAGAGGTGGCGCAGTATGCGGCCGCGCCAATGGGCGGACGTCTCCTGGCTGACCTCGGAGCAGACGTTATCCACATAGAAAACCCTATAACCGGCGACGCCCACCGTAATTTCCAATCAAAACCCACCGATGTGATTAAAGCCGGGCGTGGTGTCCCATCGAACGTCAACTACAACTGGGAGCTGAACAATATCAACAAGCGGAGTCTGACCCTTGACCTCGGCAAAGAGGAAGGTAAAAAGGTGTTCTACCGGCTCATCGAAAAGGCGGATGTTTTCAGCAATAACCTGCGCCCATATGAAATCGAGAAGTTCCAGCTTGATTACGCCACTCTGAGTAAAATTAATCCCGGGCTAATTCACGCCAGCCTGACCGGATATGGAAAACGCGGTCCGGAGCGGGATTCTCCCGGCTTCGATATCATCTCTTACTGGGCACGCACGGCAATTCCGTATCTGCTGGATGCCCAGGGCTTCCGGCCGGCGACCGGAGACAACCTCGGCGGACTGATGCTGGCGTTCGGTATTATGACGGCTCTATTCGTCCGGGAACGGACCGGTATCGGGCAGGAGCTGGATATGTCGCTCTTTGCCACCGGCATTTACCAGATGTCCTTCGATATCTCGGGCGCGCTCATCGAGAAAAAAGAGTTCACGGAGTTTAAACTGCGGGGTAGGGAAGACTCGTTTAATCCGTTGACTGGCGGCTACCTCACGAAAGACGGGCGGCAGTTCCTCCTGATGTGTCTCCAACCGGACCGATACTGGCCGCTGGTGTGCCGGGCAATCGGGCGCGAAGACCTCGTCAAAGATGCCAGGTTCGCTACCTTTGAAGCCCGGGCACGGAACAGAATGGAACTCTTCGGTATACTGGACACGGCGTTTGCCGGCAAGACCCTGGCGGAGTGGAGACCGCTCTTCACAGAAATACCTTCGGCGCCGGTGCAGAACCTGCTGGAAGTGGTCGACGACCCGCAGGCGCGCGCTAACGACTATTATGTGAAACTGGACCACCCCATCCACGGGCTTATAGAAGTTGTGGCACCACCTGTAAAATTCAGCAAGACCCCGGCAACCGTGCGCAAAGCCGCTCCTGAGTTCAACCAGCACACGGAGGAAATTTTGCTCGAATACGGCTACACGTGGGAAGAGATTTCCCGGTTGCGGGAGCAGAACGTCATCGCTTGAGAACCGAGCCAACCACCCCTTATGCGTAGCAACAGGCTTTGCCTCAAATGTCATTCTGGGTCCCGATGTTTCGGTATGAAGCATCGGAAGAACGAAGAATCTCCAGCACCTACTCAGCAGGCACGGAGACCCTTTTAGAGAAAAAGTCCAAATCACAAATTTCAATAGTCAACCACCCCCTTTCTCCCCACCAGAGGGGGTCAGGGTGACAAGGATACATTGGAGTTTTAGGACAACGCCGTAGAAACAGGATGGGGGGATGATAAATCATCCCCCCATCGCCTGCTAACGCCGTTAAATGTTATTCCTGGCCGGTTGCCTTAAGCTTCGCCTCTTTATCTATCCAGACATAGAGCGAATAATCACCGTGATTCCCGCGTCCTACCGAGTATTCCCCGTTGAAGCCCTTCACCCACGGCTGCCATATCGTGAACAGGTACGCGGAAGGTAGCTCAACCACCCAGACCAGGTCGAGGAGATAGGGTACCAGTGCCTTAAGATTAGCACGCAGTTCTTTATCCTTGAGCACCTGGTTGGGCAATATCTTTTCCTTGTAGTAGTCTTCGACATACTGGTCCACGCCACGGCTGTGGTTGTAAACGGGTATCAAGCTCTGCAAGTACGCCAGTGGTGTCGTATAGTAGATGTTGGTAATCGCTACGTACAACATCTCGTCATGCGTGCTGTTGCGCTGAATTGTCGCCCAGACGCCTGTCTCTTTCACATCCAGGTCTGCCTGGATGCCGACCTTCGCCAGGTTGTCCTTCACGATACTCAGCAGGTCAACCGCACCCTGCGGGCAGACAATCTTTGTCTTGAACCCATTGGGATAACCCGCCTCGGTAAGTAGTTTCTTCGCCATATCCGGGTTGTACGTGTAGTTTTCCTGGACGGTCTTCGGCAACTTGTCTAACGGAGTGAAGATATCAGCCAGTTCCCCCACGTTCAGAATAGGATGGTTGAACTTGGATGCTTCTCCTTTGTAATAGCCCTGGATAATACCTTCCCGGTCGATTGCCATCATGATAGCCCGCCGGACTTTGAGGTCTTTAAAGGGCAGTTCTTTGTCCAGCCGGAACCACAAAGCCGGACCCAGAAATTGTAAAAATTTATACTTGTTTAAGTCCGGCCGGGACTTTAAAAGGGTTTCCACCTCCGTCGGCAGGACACCATACATCGAGTCGATTTTTCCGGTCCGGATAGCCGCCGTTTGGGTTGAAGTATCCGGGATAATGAGCGCGCGCACCCCGTCCGGGAAAGGCATCTTCATCCCGGGATAGAGCGGATGGTCGCGCCAGTAGTCAGGATTTCTCTTGAACGATATCGAGCTGTCCCTTACGTAGTCGGTCAGCATGTAGGCGCCGGTGCCGTGCGCCGACCGCCAGTCGGTGAGGTCCTTGTACTGGTCGACCACCTCCTTGGCAATGATACGTACACCCACGTTGAGGTTCTGCAGTAGATTCCCCTGTGATTCCGGGGGGGTCTTGACGACCACCGTATATTTATCTGTTGCCGTGATGGACTTGGGACCGTTATCGCCGGGTTTGCCGACCGAAAAGGCATTACCAAGGAAAGTCCCCGCGGCCATCACCCGTCTCATCGAATAAGCAACGTCCTCTGCAACCACCTCACGGCCATTCACCGGTGGCTTGTTATGGAAACGAATCCCTTTACGTATACGGAAAATGATTGTATCGTTGCCCTGTACTTCCCAGCTTTCCGCCAGCTGTCCTGTTTCACGAGCAATGTCCCAGATGCCCGGCATGTTCCAGGTCACTTCGTTCTTGCCCGAAGGTCCAGCCACAAAATCACCGACACTGAGCTTTTCGTTGGTCAGATGCATTGTCCAGATGCCGGACTGGTCAAGGTTCAGTGAATCAAAACTCTGTACGTCCGCCTGGAGCACCACGTTCAACGTACCGCCATATCTTGGTTTCTCCACCGTCCTGCCCAGCGCATCCTTTATCGTTTCGACCTGGGCTGGCACAGCCGGTGCCGTAGTCTTTGGCGTTCCCGGCGCTGTTGTTGCTGGTTGTTGCGGTGCGGTTGTCTTGCCGGTAACCGTCGTGCCTCAGCCACCAGTCTGCTGTGGCGCCTGACAGGAAGCCAGCACCGTCGTCAGCACCACGAGCAATGTCAGTATCAACCCTGAAATTCTTTTCATTTATCCCTCCTCTATCCCTCCTCGTTTACTGTGGATTGTTCATTTTACCCGACTTTGTCTTTTTTCAAGGGCTCTCATAGCTTTCCGCACGCCGTATTCGCCCAGTCCACCGACTCCGCCCCGTAACCGCGGGTCGAGCAGGTCACGCATCGCGTCTCCTAACATATTGATACCATACACCACCAAGGAGAGCGCCAGGCCGGGCCAGATGACCAGCCACGGCGCCTGGAGCATGTAACGCCTGCCCGCGCCGCTGAGCATCCCTCCCCAGCTCGGGGTGGGTGGCGGAATACCCATCCCCAGAAAACTCAAAGACGCTTCTGCAATAATTGCACCGCCCATAGCAAGGGTAAAGATGATGATGATTGGCGCAAAGACATTCGGCAGTACGTGCCGGAGCAAAGTCCGTATATTGCTGGAGCCGATGGAGCGTGAGGCTTCGATATAGACATTATTGCGTGCCGCCATGACCGTACTCCGCACGAGACGTGACGAGCCGATGCCGGATAGTATTCCCAGGACAAGGATAACCTGGATAAGACCGGGGCCGATGAGCGCCATCACAGAAAGGTAAAAGAACATATTGGGAAACACGATGACGGAGTCGACCAGGCGTTGAATCACCAGGTCGACTTTCCCGCCGAAATACCCGGAAATGATGCCGATAATGGTGGCAAGTACCGCATCCAGCGCCGCTGCGCCCAGACCGACGAACATCGAGATACGCGCTCCGTAGATGATGCGGCTGAGCAGGTCCCTGCCTAGCTGGTCGGTCCCTAAGATATATTGACCGGAGGGCGGCAACAGGACTGCCCTCATATTTGTATCTATGATTCCATACGGTGCAAGTAAATCGGCGAGTACACCCACGCCAAGGAAGAGCACGACGATGACACCCCCGATCGTACCCATCGGCTTTTCGGTTGCCAGCCGCACCACGATGTCCATAAAAAGAGAGCGGTGTTTTTTCAACGTCCGCGTAACGGGTGCGACAGGTACCGTGGTCTCCGCCAAGTTTTATCTCCTCTACCGGTAACGGATTCTGGGGTCTACATAGGCATAGCTGACATCGGTAAGCAGAATACACACCAGAGTCAGTATAGCCATGATAAGATTTATGCCGGAAATAACCGGATAATCCCTGGTATTAATAGCATCTATCATCAGCCTGCCCATCCCTGGCAGGGCAAAAATCTGCTCCATAATCACCGAACCCGCGAGCAATCCCGGAATGCGGGCGCCGAGCATCGTGATGAGCGGCAAGGCAGCGTTCTTGAAGGCGTGCCTCATGACGACCATTTTCTCCGTCAATCCCTTCGACCAGGCAGTGCGGACGTAATCATTCCGCAGGACTTCCAGCATCATGGTACGGGTCATACGCATCAGACCGGCCGAGGTGGACATGCCCATAATCGTCGCCGGAATAATGAACTGTCCCAGATTACCGAGTGGGTCTCTGGCAAGCTGGATATATTCCACCGGCGGCGACCACCCCCAGATAATTGCCGGAATGACCATAATTATGGTGCCGACCCAGAAATTGGGAATGGAGAGACCAGCGATGGCGATAGAGCGGCCAAGATAGTCTCCGGCGGTATCCTGCCTGATGGCGGAATAGATGCCGACGGGGACGGCGACAATCACGCTGATAATGAGCGCCATCAGGCTTAGCTCGAAGGTTACCGGATACCTGACCCTCAGTTCATCGACAAGTGGCCGGCGCGTCCATAATGAGTCGCCGAAATCGCCGCGGGTAAGAATCGCGCCTGCCCACCTGACATATTGCACGTGGACGGGCACATCCAGGCCAAGCTGATGCTTGATGGATTCTATATCCACCTGTTCCCCGCCCTGTGCCAGACCGTAGCCAGCCATCTCCGATACAAGTCTATCGATAACACTGCCGGGAATGAAACGCGCAAGGCTGAAAACCAGCACGGTGACAATGAATATGGTGGGCACGATGAGCAGTACTCTTCTTACCAGGTAACCAGCCATATAATTATTCTACTCTCCTGGTGTACTCCGCCCGTTCCGAGTTACTGTGAACGCGCAGAAAATATCATACCCGCTGGTATGTATTTGATGCATTATAAATTCGTAAGCGACGGTTGTCAATAGTGTATACCACCCATTTTACCGCACCTGGCAATTGAATCCCTTTGTTTAGAAAAAATGGTTACCAGCGTAGCTCTCTCGGTATCCGGTCTTTCTCCAGGTAATTCAAGAAAAGTTGCTCATTTCTGCAGTCTATTAACTTCTGAATATACCTCTCGGAAAGCTCTTTCTTGACCGCCGCCTTAGATGGGTCGTTGACCCGGTTCTTCCGCTCTTCAGGGTCTTCCTGCAAATCATACAGCTCCACGGGCTGAAGGCTTTTCGCATCGATGCTCATCTTGTACCGCTCCGTGCGGACAGCAGAGAAACCGAAGACCTCCGTGATAATAGCCTCCTTGCCTTTATGGGCTCCCGGGTTTTTTGGCCCGGCATTGATTTGAGGAATAAGGGACCTCCCATTAGGTTTTATTGAAGACGAAGCTCCGGCAATATCCAGCAAGGTGGCTATGATATCAAGCTGGTCCGTTAGTGCATTTGATTCCCATCCTGTTACTCCATCCGGTGGCCGGATAATACACGGAATGAGCTGGGCTTCTTCAAAAAAGACCATTTTCTGTAGCAAACAACGTTCTCCCAGCATATCGCCGTGGTCAGAAGTATAGATGACCCAGGTGTTGTCTAAAAGATGGCGTTGTTCCAGGGCTTTCATTATCTCGCCAACCCAGTAGTCGATCAACGTCACTTTTCCGTAGTAGCCCTGCTTGAGAAGTCTCCTCTGCTCTACCGTCCAATTCTGGATTCCGGTACGGCTCTGATAAGCATTGACGAAGAACGAGACCAGTGGTGACATTGGTTCACCAGGTGGGTCGATGATTCCCAGAGGCAAATCATCGAGCCTGTACCGCGCACGGTATTCCGCAGGGGCGTCATACGGGTCATGCGGACCAGGAAAACATACCTGATAGTAGAATGGCTTATCTCCACGGTAGTCCTGTATCCATTTCACCGCTTCCCTGCCCGTATAGCTATCCAGGTGTGCTTCTGTAGGTAGAGGACAGGCGGGGTAATCCCAGGGCATATTATCCCGCATAACTCTGCCATGATTAGCAATGTAATTCCTGTGCGTCTCCAGTATACCCAGACGCTCCAGGTAATCCGTGTATGGAGAGTCCATCGCGCGGGAAGCGAGCGGTCCGGTTAGTTCGTGGATATCCGTATAACCCCAGTCCCGGAGTATTTGTTTTCCTTCATCCGTATGCCGTCTTCCGTGTGTATATAGATGTGTCTTCCCCAAGACCGCGGTATGATAGCCGGCATCCCTGATGCTCCGCACGTGGCTGGGACCTTTTTCATTTCCATTGATATTGTTGGACCATACACCATGTTCACTCACATATTGTCCGGTGATAACGGAAGTCCTGGCAGGCATGCATAGTGGCGAGTTCGTATTACACCGCTTGAAAAGAACTCCCTCGGAAGCGAGCTTATCCAGATTTGGCGTTTGTGCCACCGGGTTTCCGGCGCAACCCATCACATCAGCCCTGTGCTGGTCAGGAAAAACAAGTACTATGTTTGGTTTTTCCGGCATTTCCAATCATCTCCTTTACACAATCAAGGTGGGGGGCACGAGCTAGCTCGTGCCCCCCAGGTGAATAACTTTTGCTCCGTGTCAACTATCTGCCTAACGCTTGCCGGTATACTGGAATTTTATATCCGGGTCAACCCAGACGTACATCGGGAAGTCGTTCCACCAGCCACGACCAGTCGAGTACTCTCCGTGGTAGCCGCCGACCCAGGGTTGCCATATGCCGTATAGGTATGGTGTCGGCAGTTCAACGCGGAACGCGACAGAAACCAGATAGGGCACCAGCTCCTTCAGATTCTTCCGGAGAATCTTATCTGCGATCGGACCGCGGTAGGGAAGCATCTTTTCCCGGTAGAAGTCCTCGATATACTGGTCATAGGCATTACCGCGGTTGTAAGTCGGATAGTATTCCTTGAGGAATCCCAGCGGTACCGTATAATAGATACCCGTTTCATATGCCATAAGCATATCCTCCCAGCCGCCGCCCCGCTGGATTGATTGATAGGTGCCGGATTCTTTAACGTCAAGGTCGATGATGACGCCTATTTTTGCCCACTGTTCTTTTACAATGGAGAGAATATCCACCTGCGCGGCTTCGCAGACCACTTTTGCCTTGAAACCATTAGGATATCCGGCTTCCTTCAATAGCTGTTTGGCTTTATCCGGCAGGTACTGATACAGTTCCTGATTTTCCTTCGACTGTTCGCTCAATGGCACAAAGATATCCGCCAGTTCGCCGGTCGGCATTACCGGTTGAGCAAATTTTTCGGCGTTGCCGTTATAGTAGCCCTTAATGATTGTGTCCCTATCGACACTCATATTCAGGGCACGGCGTACTTTGATATCCTGATACGGTAACCCCGCTTTGTCCAACCGCATATATATTATCGGCGCAGTATGTAACAGGTATCTGGCATATTGAAGCTCGGGATTGCTTTTTATCACGCTTTCACCCTCGTCCCAGGCAAGCCCGCGATACGCATCGATTTTACCGGTGCGCAGTGCCGAAATTCTGGTGGAAGGGTCCTGTATGATGAGAATCCTGAAGTTATCCACGTAAGGCAATTTATTCTGGGGACGCACCGGGTCTGCCAGCCAGTAAGTAGGGTTCTTCTTGAAAGAAATGGCACTGACCGGAACATAGTCAGACACTATGAAAGGTCCGGTGCCGATAACATCTTGCCAGGCGGTTGTCACCCCTTTCTCACCCAGTTCCTTCGGGAATATCCACGTTTCGGCGTAGATGCCCTGGATATATGAACCCTGCAAGATAGGCGGCACTTTCACCACTACCGTCCACTTGTCCACAGCCTGTACAGAGCGGATTCTATCGGCTTCGGTCCTGGTGTAGAAAATAGATTGCGGGTCCAGGTTTTTCCTCCAGATAGAGTAAGCGACATCCTCCGCCGTCATCTCCCTGCCCATGGCCGGCGGTTTGTTATGGAAATAGACTCCTTTACGGATGCGGAAGACAATGGTCTCGCTATCCGGGAGTTCCCAGCTTAGACCCAGCATCGGGGCGTCTTTATCGTATGCCCAGATACCCGGCAGTGTCCATTGCACTTCGTTAGTACCGGCGGGACCTCTCGCCCAGTCTCCAGTGACCAATTTTTCATTTGTCATATGAATTGTCCAGGTAGATGAGCCTGTTGCACAAACCCCTCCTTACAGATGTGATATTGGGTGGTAAAATAGAAGCAACTGGAGAAGGGGGCAGAGATGGCATA
>JAUYDN010000059.1 GCA_030691775.1 Dehalococcoidia bacterium | reverse complement strand
GTCGTAAATATAGCCGCAAACACTGCACTCGTATTTAGACATCTTTTATTTCTCCCGTCTTACGTAGAAAATGCACCTTTCTTGTCATTCTGGAGGAGGAGCCCCGAGTCTCCTTTACCCGTATCGGGGCGACGAAGAATCTGGTGGCGGGGAAACACCCCTCCCTGAGATTCTTCCCCTTCATTACATTCAGGGTCCAGAATGACATCCCCTATTTTCACCTTTCGTGGGTGGCGCAGAGCGCTATGGGTAATTACTTGGCTTAAACACCGCCGTCGATAGAAGGTTTTTCCGTCTTCACGAACCACGCCGCCGGCTCTTTCAGATATTCGTAATAGTCGGTGAGGATAAGCTTGTGCTCCCACTCCTCGGCGGCAACGGTCTCGTAGAACTCGCGCTCAGCGCTGGAATCGGCCTGCTCACTGCGGCCGTGATAGAAATCGTAAGAATCGCCTTCCATTTTCATCGCCCGCTGGATGACGGCAAGCTCGGTGTCATTACCCGGCGCGCATACGGGTCCCTCTTCCGTCTGTTTAGCGAAGACGGTGCGCAGGGTCCTACCGCCATCGACTTTGAAATCGACTTTAGGCCAGGCATGCTCCTTGCGGAGTGATTCGTAGATATTCTGGAACTTGGCCCGGTGGTAGTCTTCCTGCTTTGCCAGCGATTCCATCAGCTTTCTGCCGAGCTCGTTGCTGGCTTCGCCGCAGGACTGCTGATAGAAGGCTTTACCATCTTCTTCCATTTGAATAGCGTACTGGAGCGCTTTAATGACCTTTTCCTGTTCGGTTGGCATGATTTCCTCCGTCAAGTGTGATTGGGCGTAAGGAGACAAAAGTAGTTTGGGAAACGATAACTCATATTAGGGAGATTGAAACGTGGTTGTCAATACAGGTATGGTGGAAACAAAAACAAGAAGCTAAACAGGACTCCAGAGATGCTATCTATTGATGAGAGACGGGTTTTTTATTTATCTTTTCCCCTGCCTGCTTTTAACCTGCGTCTGGAAACAGTTTTGTGGTCGTGTTCCAAATCATCGAGATTGTACTGAGCGGGTATCTTTTTCTGCCTGGCATATTCCATCATTTCCCACAGAGAGACCCCGGCCTCTTCGGCGGCTTTTGCCAGAGTCATTTTGTTTTGCCCATATGCCTGGGCATAATATTCCATTTTCCATTCTTTAAGAGCCCGTGCCAGGAGCCGACGTATTGTTGTTGACCTATCGATGTGTTCTATCTCTCAGATGCTCCACCGCATCAGCATCGAACCCCAGGTAAACCCGGAGCCGAAGGCAGCGCAGAGCAGTAATGAGCCTTTCTTCAGACGTCCGTCCTGCCGGCTTTCACAGATACAGATGGGGATAGTAGCGGCGGTTGTATTACCATACCGTGCGATATTCGAGACTACCTTCTCATCCGGCAGTCTCATCTGTTTTCCCACCATTTTAGTGATGCGGTCGTTTGCCTGGTGCGGAATAAAGAGGTCGACATCCTCGATTTTATACCCGGTCTTCGCCAGCACCTCATTAATGGTTTCACAGAAACGCGGTACGGCGTGCTTGAAGACGGCTCTGCCATCCATCTTGGGGTAGTGCTCACCACGGTCAATCATCTCGTGGGTAATGCGACCGCGGACACTGCCGTAGGGTGCGGGAAGATAGAGCTTATCCCAGTGTTCTCCCTGGGCATGGAGCGCAAAACCGAGCACGCCTTCGTTCTCGTTCTCGGTAGGTGTCATCACCACGGCGCCCGCCCCGTCCCCGAAAAGCACTGCCACATCGCGCCCGCGGGTCGTGAAATCAAGTCCGGTGGAGTGCACCTCCGCGCCGATAACCAGGACTTTGCTATAGGCGCCCATCCGGATAAAAGCATCGGCGATAGCGACGGCATAGATGAAACCGGTACACTGCTGGCGGATATCCAGCGCAGGAATGGTGCCGAAGGGCATCTTGCTCTGGAGAATGCAGGCGGAGCCGGGGAAGAAGACATCCGGATTGAGCGTGGCGAAGATTATCAGGTCGATGTCCTGGTTGGTTAATCCGGCATCGGCGAGAGCGCGCTCGGCGGCTATTTTACCCAGGTCGGCGGCGCCCGTGCCTTCATCGGCGATGTATCTTTGCTTTATTCCCGTACGCTCTGTTATCCATGCGTCCGATGTGTCCATTATTCTGGCAAGGTCATCATTGGTGACCACATTCGGAGGTACATAGAAACCCGTACCGATAATTGTCGAGTGTCGCATTGCCATCGTCCTTTCCTGTTTGAGTGATTGCCTATTATAACCGTGATAATTCTGGTTTGGCAAGGACGTGGCACGGGTTTTTCTTGACGGGTCGGGTTGTTTGATAATGATATTTCAGTTGGGGTTATCTGAAATCCCCCCCGCGCTGAGATTCTTCACTGGAATTATCTAGAATTGTACGGGCCGACAACGTCGGCACCACAATATGCGTAAACCTATGCCCATCTTGTCATTCCAGACTCGATCTGGAATCCAGCGTTTCTTAGTCTGGATACCAGCTCCCGTATCATTGTACGGGACAGGCTTCGCTGGTATGACAGAAGGCAGCAGGTTGCGATTGTTAAAGGAATGACAATGCCGGACAGCCTGCTCTTTGTCATTGTCGGGCTTGACCCGACAATCCACGCAATTGCGGACAACGTCGAAGCTTCGGGGTGAACCCTGCATGTCACTCTCAACACTTACAGGACGAGATTTTAATAATGACGTTGAAACTGAATTAGCGTACTGAAGTCCGACCTGTGGAACCGGGTGATGTACCCGGAGCAATCCGTTGAAGAGGATTACTCGTCCTGGCTTTTGCGGGCGGCGGAGATTTGCCTCAGGCGCATCGTCTCATGTAATATCTTTTTCCGCAGGCGGATATTCTCCGGTGTAACCTCTACCAGCTCATCCTTGTTGATGAAGTCGATAGCCTGCTCAAGGCTCAATTGCAACGCTGGCGTCAGCTTGATAGCGATATCCGAGGTAGAGGAGCGGATATTTGTCCTCTTTTTTTCCTTGCAGATGTTGACGGCAATGTCCTGGGTACGCGGATGTATACCGATAATCATGCCTTCGTACACCATCGTCCCCGGTTCAACAAATGTTAGACCACGCTCCTGGGCATTGTTGAGCCCGTAGGTCACGGCTTTACCCGTCTCGGAAGTAACCAGCACACCACTCCGCGTGGAGCCTATATCCCGCCGCCACGGCTCATAACCGAGAAAACCGGTGTTCATCACGCCTTCGCCGCGGGTAGCCGTGAGGAAAGCACTGCGGAAACCTATCAGACCCTTGGTGGGAATGCGGAACTCAAGGCGCACGTTGCCACTGCCGTCATGCCGCATGTCGTTCATCTCCGCCTGCCGCTTGCTCAGCATTTCGGTAAGAATGCCGATTTGTTCCTCTTTGGCATCGATTGTCAGCAACTCCACCGGCTCCATCAACCTGCCATCGACAATCTTTGTAATGGCTTCGGGCTTGGAGACCTCGAACTCGTAGCCTTCCCGGCGCATGGTCTCGATGAGGATGGCGAGGTGCAGTTCTCCCCGTCCCTTCACCAGGAAGGTATCCGGGCTTTCGGTATCCAGCACACGGAGACTGAGATTTGTCTCAAGTTCCCTGGTAAGGCGTTCTCTTAGCTGACGGGTGGTGCTGTAACGCCCTTCCCGTCCGGCGAACGGTGACGTGTTCACAGCAAAGGTCATCTCCACGGTGGGCTCGCCGATTTCAATGCGCGGGAGTGCGACGGGCATATCCGGGCTGGCAATCGTATCTCCGATGCTTACTTGACTTATGCCGGTGACAGCGATGATATCGCCGGCTTCCGCCTCCGCGACCTCCATACGTTTCAGTCCCAGGTAGGTAAATACCCCGCTTATCTCGTAACGGTTCTGACTGCCGTCCGAACCGATGCAGACAACGGTATCATGCGGGGTGATTTTCCCCCTCCACACCCTGCCGATGGCGATTTTACCCTTGTGGTTATCGTAGTCCAGGTTGGATGCCAGCATCTGGAAGGGTCCCTGCTCGATGCGTGGCGGGGGCACTTTTTCAAGTATGGTCTCAAATAGCGGACTGACATCCTGGCTCATATTTTCCGGCGTGACACCCACGATACCCTCCCTGCCGCTGGCGTAGAGCACGGGGAAGTCAAGCTGGTCGGCGTCCGTTGCCAGTTCCAGGAACAGGTCCTGCGTCAGCTTCAGTACCTCGGCGGTACGGGCGCTGGTACGGTCTATTTTGTTTATCACCACAATCGGTTTTAGACCCTTTTTGAAAGCCTCCCTCAGCACGAATTTAGTCTGGGGCATGGGACCTTCCACACAATCCACCACCAGCAGGCAACCGTCCGCCATGTTGATGACACGCTCCACCTCGCCGCTGAAGTCTGCGTGGCCCGGCGTATCGATGATATTGATTTTCACGTCTTTATACATGATGGCGGTGTTTTTAGCCATAATGGTGATGCCTTTTTCACGCTCCAGGGCGTTGCTGTCCATTATCAGGTCGCCAACCTCCTGGTTATCACGGAAAATGTGGCTTTGCTTGAGCATGGCATCCACCAGCGTCGTCTTGCCATGGTCGACGTGGGCGATGATAGCGATGTTCCTGATATCGTTGCGGTAACTCATTTCAGTTTTTCAATCTCCATTTACAGGCATAAACCGGGTGAACATAAAAGAATATCTCCGGAGAAGTTCAAACGACGGGACTCGTCATGAGAAGAAAGCGGATTGACCGCGGTAATACAGTGCCCTGGCGGCATCAGCTACCGGGTTAAGATAGTCGGAAGCGGTGCAGATGAAAGTAGCTGGTAAGACAGTGCATCGAATTAACTTATCCTGTTCCCAATATTTAATTATACAATAAAAACGCTGATTGTGGAAATTTCCGAACGCGCAGGCATCCTCGAAACTAAAACATATGCAGGGAAAACCCCCTTCAGTCCCCCTTTAGGCTTTGCCTCAAATGTCATTCTGAGTCCCGATGTTTCGGTATGAAGCATCGGAAGAACGAAGAATCTCCAGCACCTACTCAGTAGGCACGGAGACCCTTCCCCCGATTTCCATCGGGGTCAGGGTGACAAGGATGCATTGGAGTTTTAGGGCAACGCCTCCCCCTTTACGAAAGGGGGAAATGGTATCCTCTCCCTTCGTAAAGAGCTTGCCCCGTACTGGATACGGGGTCGGGAGTGACTTACCCCCCAGCTTTGCTGGGGGGTAAGTCACTGATTGTATGAAAGCGCTGCGGTACCCCCTGCAATGGAGGTACCGGAGAAACTACGAAGGAGGCACAGCAGCATGAAATATTATATCGGACATGACGCGCACAAGAAATACTCGGTATTTGCGGGCAGGACGGTAGTGGCGTACAATGTTTTCACCCGCGCAGAACGGCGCATCGAAGGTGTGGACACGGTGGTATACGCTTATGGCGGGAAGGAAGAAAACTCACTCTATTATGCGCTCAAGGACAAAGTAAAAGAGGTATATAAAATCGGGGACGCCAACGGTGTACGGCGTGTGCACGATGCCACGCGGGAAGGGGCGGTGGTGGGGCGGACGGTGTGAGGATAATCGGGAGGGTGCGAATGAAGTCTGGAGAATGGAAAAAAGCGTCGCCCGAGCTGGGGAAATTGCTGGAATCCGCGATGGCATCATTTGACTGTCAGAGAAAGATGATGTTCGGCGCGCCGGTTTACACGGTCAATGGCAATATGTTTGCCGGCATACACGGTGATAATATCTTTTTAAGGCTTTCAGAAGCAGACAGGCGGAAAGCGGACGCTATCAATGATGAAATCTCTCCCTTCGGGCCGGTAAAGGGGCACATCATGAAGGAATACGTCGTTCTGCCGCCGTCAATTTATGAAAACGCCAACGACTTCAAAGAGTGGCTGGAACAAGCCTACCGTTTTGTTTTATCTTTGAAGCCGAAAGAGCCAAAACCGAGGGCGAAGAAAGGGCAGTGAAAGTTCAGATATTAGAAACTATATGTAACGACATATATGATTGCGCATAATAATACCACCTGTATGGGTTTAGAGACGTGGGGTGTAAGGGGTCGCAGACCCCTTATTGTCCTATTGTCATTCCGTACTTGATACGGAATCCAGAAATCCTGGCCAATGATGCGGGTATGGTCTTCTTGATTCACTGCTCCCGTATCGGAGTACGGGACAAGTTTCGCGGAGAATGACGATTCGTTAGGCCGGTAATTAAATGACACTGTTGAACAGTAATGCGTAAATCCTTTAGATGTCACATATAGATATTAGTCATTAGTATTTTTACACAGAGGAGGCTGGAAATGATACAGGGTACCAATCCTCCTGAACCACGTCGGAATCCAAT